>NZ_ASSI01000174.1:0-3887 GCF_000466765.1 Burkholderia sp. AU4i
ACGTATCGTCGTCGCTGCGCCGGCTCGGCACGCTGCTCGGCACGCAACCGGCTGCTGATGCGGTCGCAGCCGCCATCGCGAGTGCTGCGGGCGCTGCCGGTGCGACGGCCGACGCCCCTCGCTTCGCCGCCCCGCTACGCGCCCGATGCGCGGCCGGCGCCTGCGCGACCGTCGCGCCCGCATCGAACCCGCCGCCCAACGCACCGACCAGCCCGACACGCAGCGTGCGCTGCCGGCCGAGCAGCGCGATCAACTGCGCGCGCTCGTCGATCAGCGTGAGATCCGCGACATCCACGTCCTTCTGCATCAGCACACCGCGCCGATGGCGGTCGGTCGCGATCTGCACGATCTTTTGCGCGGCCGCGACCGCATCCTGCTGCTGCGCGACGAGCGTCTGCGACGTCTGCAGCGACGTGACGAGCTGCGCGACCTGCCCGAGCGCGTCGTCGACGGTCTTGTTGTACAGCCCGATCGCCACGTCGGCCTGCGCGACGTCCGCACCGAGCTTCGCCTTCAGCCGGCCGCGATCGAAGACCGGCAGCGAGATCGCCGGGCCGACGGAACCGGCGAGCGCGTCGCGCGAGAACAGCGACGCGGGCGTCAGCGCGAACACGCCGCCGAGCGCAACGAGGTTCACGTCCGGATAGAACTGCGCGCGCGTCGAATCGGCATTCGCGAACGCGGCTTCGACACGCAACCGCGCGGCGACGATGTCGGGCCGGCGGCCGAGGAGACCGGCCGGCAGCCGCGCGGGCAACGCGCCGCCGGCAAATGCGCCGACGCGCGGCCGCTGCAGCGCGAGCCCGCGCTCCGGACCGCGGCCCGACAGCACGCCGAGCTGCAATTGCGCGAGCTTGATCTGCTCGTCGTTCTGCGCGATCTGCGCGAGCAGCTTGCTGCGCTTGATCGAGGCATCGCTCGCGTCGTATGCGTTGTCGAGCCCGCGCGCGGTGCGCTCGCGCAGCACGGTCGTCACGCGCTGGCTCACCTTCAGCTTCTGCTGCAGCAGTTCCTGCATCGCGTACGCCTGGTCGAGCTGGCAGTACACGGTGACGATCGCGACCGCCAGCGTGAGCCGCACCTGTTCGGCCTCGACCCGCGCCGCTTCACGCAGCGACATCAGGCTCTTCGTCGCGGCGCGGTTCTTGCCCCACAGGTCGAGCTGGTAGTTGAGCCCGACGAACACCGACGACGGCGATACGTTCGGATCGCCGAAGATCTCGACCGGCACGCGGTAGCCGCCGACCGACACGTTGGCGACGTCGTCGCCCGGCTTCGGCATCCGTGCGCGGCTGACCGTCGCGCCGGCCGTGCCCGTCAGCCCCGTCAACGAATCGAACTGCTGAAGCTGCGCCTGCGCGATCCTCAGCCGCGCCTGCGCAACCTGCAGGTCGGGGTTGTTCTGCGAAGCCTCGGCGACCAGCGCGTCGAGCTGCGGATCCTGCAACTGCTTCACCCAGTCGGGCGCGGGCCATGCGCCGTTCACGCCGGGGCCGGCCGTCTGCGCGAGCGCATCGTCGGCCGGCGCGTGCAACGACAGCGACGGCAGGAAGCCCGTCGGCACGCATCCGCCCAATGCCAGCGACACCGCCGCGGCACCGATCGCCGCGCCGCCCTTCATGCGGTGCGCCCAACCCGCCGCTTGTTTCACCCGCCGCATCTCGCTCCTCATCCCTGCTGAATGCGCTGCTCGACGCGCCGTGCACGCTCGGCCAACCGTGGCCGCGTGCGCTCGAGCGGGCCGAGCCGGCCGAACAGGCCGTCCGCGATACCGAACAGGATGCCGGCGAGCTTCGCGCGCTTGTCGCGTTCGACGAGCGCGATCTGCACGACCTGCCACACGGTCAGCAGGTTCGGCACGATCGCCACCGGAAAACGCAGCCCGTACTGCATCCCGAGCTGCACCGCATTGCGTGCGCTGTAGTAGCGCCGTTGCCACGAGTGATTCATCGACGTCATTTCGAAAGGGCCGATCGCGTGACGCTGCTTCGCGCCGATCCGGTGCGGCAGCACCAGCGACGGCACGACATAAAGCGGCACGTTGCGCGCCAGTGCGCGAAAGCTGTACTCGGTGTCGACGTGATCGATGAACAGCGTCTCGTCGAAGCGGCCGAGCACGTCGAACGCATCGCGCGACACGACGCAGCCCGACGAGATCAGGAACGCGCAACGCTGCAGCGACGCGCCCGGCTCGATGCGCAAGCGGCGCAGCCCGATCCCGTTGGTCGAGAGTTCGGGCAGGAAACTGCGCGCGTTCTCGTCGAAAATGCGCGGACCGGCCAGGAACGCGCGCCCCGCGAGCCCTGCGCAGACGTCGCGCATCGCGGGGAAATACGCGGCGGGCACGGACGAATCCTGGTCGAACAGCGCGACGGCATCGACGCGGTCGCGAAACAGCGCCGCGAGGCCCGCGTTGTACGCGCCGGCAATGCCGCCGCGATTGCCGTGATGCAGCAGCGCGATGCCTTCCCTATCGCACAGCGCGCGCGCCCGCGCATCGGGCTGCGGCGTGTTGTCGACGACGAGCAGCGCGTCGCACGCGTGCCGCCAGGTGCCGAGCGCGTCGAGCTGCGCGTCGCTCGGGTGATACAGGATCACGAGTGCGCCGAGTGTCGTCATGTTCCTCTCCTCAATGCCCGAACGACGCGGCCGCGCCACGCTTCGGCCGCGTCAGCCACATCATCGCCGCGAGTGCGAGACACGTCATGCTCGCCATCCAGAACATGTCGTTGGTCGCCATCATGTAGGCCTGCTGCATCACGACTTGGTGCAGCGTCGTCAGCTCGCGCACGCCGTCCACGCCCATCGCGTTCAGCGTGTGCACGAAACGCTGCGTGTTCGCCGATGCGTGCGTGACGGATTGCGACACGACGTCGTAGTGATAGGTCGCGCGGTTGTCCCACAGCGTCACGCTCATCGCGGTGCCGAACGCGGCCGACAGCGTGCGCAGGAAGTTCGACAGGCTCGACGCGGCGGCAAGCCGGTCGTCCGGAATGCGCGACAGCGTCGCGGCCGTCAGCGGAATGAAGAAGCACGGCAGCCCGATCCCCTGGATCAACCCGGGCGCGGCGATCTGCGCGAACGTCATCTTCAGCGTGAAATGCGCATCCCACGCGAGCACGGCAGCGAACACGAGGAAGCCGAAGGTCGCGAGCACGCGCGCGTCGAAGCGATGCGCGTGCAGCCCGACGAGGATCGAGAACACCAGCGCGAGCACGCCGAGCGACGCCGTCGCGAGCCCCGCGTGAAACGCGTTGTAGCCCATCACGGCCTGCATCCACAGCGGAAACACGACGCCGACCACCGAGAAGCTCATCATCCCGAGCGAGATGATCAACACGCAGAACGAGAACGTGCGATCGCGGAACAGGCTCAGGTCGACGACGGGATGCGCCTCGCCCGCCTCCCAGATCAGCAACGACACGATCGCGAGCCCCGCGACCACCGCGAGCGTGACGATCAGCGGCGAACCGAACCAGCCGCGATCATGGCCAAGATCGAGCATCGCCTGCAGCGAGCCGACGCCGATCACGAGCAGCACGATGCCCGGCACGTCGATCGGGCCGGCCGTGCCGCGTTGCGCGTCGGGACGCAGCATCGCGGTGCAGACCGCGAACGAGAACAGCCCGATCGGCAGGTTGATCAGGAAGATCCACGGCCACGAGAAGTTGTCGACGATCCAGCCGCCGACCACCGGCCCGAAGATCGGCGCGAGCAGCACCGTCATCGCCCACAGCGCGAGCGCGATCGTGCGCTTGTCCGGCGGGAACGTGCGCAGCAGGATCGTCTGCGACAGCGGCACCATCGGCCCCGAGCACAGCCCCTGCAGCGCGCGGCAGATCACGAGCACGTGCAGGTCGCGCGCGAGCCCGCACAGCAGCGACGTC
>NZ_ASSI01000175.1:0-29034 GCF_000466765.1 Burkholderia sp. AU4i
GCGATTCCGCCGTCACGCCGTGGCGCACGAATTCGTCGGTCGCGAACTGCAGCGGCTCGCCCTTGCGTTGCGGGATCGACACCGGCACGATCTCGTCGTCGAAGCGGCCGGCCTTCTGCGCGGCTTCCGCCTTGTTCTGCGACAGCGCCGCGAATGCGTCCTGCTCTTCGCGCGTGATCCCGTATTCCTTCGCGACGTTCTCCGCCGTGATGCCCATGTGGTACTGGTTGTACACGTCCCACAGGCCGTCGACGATCATCGTGTCGACCAGCTTCGCATCCCCCATCCGGAAGCCGTCGCGCGAGCCCGGCAGCACGTGGGGCGACGCGCTCATGTTCTCCTGGCCGCCCGCGATCACGATGTCCGCGTCGCCCGCGACGATCGCGTTCGCCGCCAGCATCACGGCCTTCAGGCCCGAGCCGCACACCTTGTTGATCGTCATCCCCGGTACTGCCGTCGGCAGCCCGGCCTTGATCAGCGACTGCCGCGCCGGGTTCTGGCCCGAGCCGGCCGTCAGCACCTGGCCCATGATCACTTCGCTCACCTGCTCGGGCTTCACGCCCGCGCGCTCCAGCACCGCGCGGATCACCGTCGCGCCCAGTTCGGGCGCCGCAATCTTCGCGAGCGAACCGCCGAATTTGCCGACCGCGGTCCGCGCGGCCGATACGATCACTACGTCCGTCATGTCCAGTTCCTGCATTGAAATCAGTTCGTCGTTCCGACGCCGGTGCGAGCCGGTCTCGGCCGGCGAACGCGCCCCCGGGCCATCCGGCGCGGTAGCGGTCGCATGCCTCCGTACGGCGAACCGCACCCGTTCGCACGGGCGGCACACCAGCACGGCTCGCCGGGTCACCGGCGCGTTGCGGCAGACCGGACGCGAGCCGGACACCGCGCGGCACACGCGGCGTCCGGCGCCATCCGGCGCCGATCAATCGTGTCGCGCCCGTGCGCGACACATGCTTGCGCGGCTACGCGATCACGCAGCCGATTCGCGGGCGGCCGCGGCGTCCTTGCGCGCGGCGGCCGCCGTTTGCTTCGCACCCCGCGTTGCCGTTTCGCTGACCGCGTCGAAGCCGCTCTGGGCGGCTTCGATCGCCTGCCCCGTCGCTGCGCGTACGGAGTCGGCCGCGGCGGTCGCCGCGGACAACGCCGAGTTCAGCGCGGCCACCACCGGCGCCGAGCCGGCCGGCGCGTGCTTCGACAGTTCGCCCAGCACGTCCTTCAGGCGCTTGTCGTTCTGTTCGTATTGGGCTTGCGCGACCTTTGCCCATTCGGATTGCGTCGACACCGCGATGTCGAACAGGTGGCGGCCGTAGGACACGGCCTTGCCGGCCGCTTCCTGCGGCACGGCGATCTGTTGCGCGAAGCCCGCGGCCGGATTGCTGCTGTTGAACGCGTTCTTCAGCTTGTCCTCATATTCCTCGAGCGCCGTCCGGGCCGCTTGCAGGTTGAGTTCGACGACAGCCTCGAAACCTTGGATAGCCGGACGGGCGATCGCAAACCACGCGGCGATACCGGACTGATAATCGGCGTTGAGTTTTTCGGGGGCAAATACGGACATCGGGTACGCTCCTGTTGGCAATGCGAGAGACGACGTAAGGAAAATCGGAAGCCGGTTCGATAGCAGACTTCCTTATTGACAACCCGTCACTTGTTTGAGTACGGGAGGTTGAAGGAGCCCATTCTAGATCGATTAATTGTCAATTAAATGGCATTAATGCTAGGTGTAAACCCCTAATCCAATCCCGGGCGACCGCTGGAACCCGTGATGCGCCGACATCGCAGACGGGACGGCGCTTCACTCTGTCCCGCAATGCATTTTTACCTTTTTACAGGATAGCCGATCATGACGTCGCGCAACATTTACCAATTCATTATTCCGTTTATTAGAAAACCGGCGCACATTGAAAATTGAGCAGTCGCTTATGTAATCGTTTTTTCCGGATTTATTATGAAATCGTTTTCGGGATTATTAATGACGAAATCAATGATCGGACGAATTGCGGGTCGCAATAAAGAAAACGGCCGCATGATGCGGCCGCGTGCGGGTCAGGCAGGCGCGGAAGGTCAGCCGGCCAGTTCGCGATGCAGCGCGAGGAACTCCTGCGCGAGCTTGTGCCCGGGCTCCAGATGGATCACCGGCCTGGACTGCTGATGCGACTCGCGGATCTTCACCGAGGCCGACAGCTTCGACGCAAGCACCGGCAGCCCTTCTTCGACGAGTTCGTCGACGAGCCGCTGCGGCAGGCTTGCTCGCGGCTGGAACTGGTTGATCACGATCCCTTCCACCTCGAGCGTCGCGTTGTGGTCCTGCTGGATCTCCTTCACGTTCTCGAGCAGCGTGTACAGCGCGCGACGTGAAAAATCGTCGCAGTCGAACGGGATCAGGCAGCGCTCGACCGCGATCAGCGCCGAGCGCGTATAGAAATTCAGCGCGGGCGGCGTGTCGATGTACACGGCGTCGTAGGCATCGAGCTCGTTCAGCGCGTCGCGCAGCTTGTAGATCTTGTAACGCGATTCGAGCTTGCCGTGCAGCGTGTCGAGATCCGGATGCGCGGGCATCACGTCGAGCCCTTCGAACGGGGTCGGATGGATGAACGATGCGACGTCGACCGGACGGAAGTTGAAGGTCAACGCGGTTTCGAAGAAATCGGCGACACCCGGCTGCGCGTCGGCCGTGGCGTCGCCGAGCAGGTAGCGCGTGGAGTTCGCCTGTGCGTCGAGGTCGATGACGAGCGTGCGCAATCCTTCGCTCGCGCTGATCGCCGCCAGGTTGCAGACGATCGTCGACTTGCCCACGCCGCCCTTCTGGTTGAATACGACCCGCCGCATGGTGCCCCCTCGATCGAACGTCGAAAAGAGCAGCTTAGCCGGTCAATAATGGCGACCGCGTGACGCAGGTCGAATTGCGTGCGACTTGTGTACGGCTCGCGTCAGGTGCGCGGCAGCGCCCCCGACACGTACCGGCTGCCGGGCACGCACCACCGCCACGGGAAATCCATGCCGACGCGAATGCCGATGCGCGGCCCGCCCGCCAGGTTCGCGGGCGGCGCCGCACCGTCGTCGACGATCGCGAATCCTTCGCGCGCAGCGACGAGATCGACGCCATCCTGCGCACCACTGATCCCCATCGCCTGGGTCAGCCGCGCCGGCCCGCGGCACAGGTCGCGATCGCGCGTCTGCGGCGGCCGGGCCGCGCGCATCCGTTCGATTCCGTGCAGCGGCTCGAGCGCACGGATCAGCACGCCCGTCCCCGTGCCGTCCGGGCCGCACACGCAGTTGCAGCACCAGTGCATGCCGTAGGTGAAATAGACGTACAGGTGCCCCGGCGGCCCGAACATCGTCGCGTTGCGCGGCGTCTTGCCGCGATAGGTATGCGCGGCCGGGTCGATCGCGCCGGCATAGGCTTCCACTTCGACGATCCGCCCTGCCCGGCCGTCCGCGGCCGCGAGGATCTTGTTGAGCAGTTGCGGCGCGACGTCGGTGGCCACGCGGTCGAAGAACGCGCGGGGCAGCACGGCGCCCGGCCACGCAGGCGCGGGTTCACCGCGCTGCATCCCGCCTCTCCGGTTGAAGACCGGAACCGGCCTTCGCGTGCAGGCGCAGTTGACGGTAGGCGTCGACCAGATCGTCGAGGCCGAACGCGAGATTTCTCCCGCTGGGATTGGGCAGCACCCAGGCACTTGCCCCCTGCATGCGGGCCGGCTGCAATCCCCATCCGACCTCACGCTGGCCGGAAAGCGCCGAGTACGCCGCCTTGCCGAGAAAGGCAACGAAGCGCGGCCGATAACGCGCCACCTTTTGCTCGAACCCCGCGGCCGCGGCCATGAATTCCGCGCGCGAAAGCTGATCGGCGCTTGCGGTCGGCCGCTTCACCACCGCCGTCAGGCCGCAGCCATGGCCGAGTATCGCGCGATCGTCCTGCGGCGAAATTTCCGTCGGCGTGAAGCCTGCGAGATGGATCACGCGCCAGAAGCGGTTGCTTCTCCCGGCGAAGTGATGCCCGGTCTCGGCCGCGGTCAGGCCGGGGTTGATCCCGCAGAACAACACGTCGAGATGCGGAGCGATGAGGTCAGGGAGTTCGTCGGCCACGATTCGTCTGGATTGCGAGGGACAAGGACATCAATGAAAAGGAACCAGGCGCTCGGCCGGCGACGCGCCGCACGGACGAGCAATGCTCGAACGTCTGGAAGCGCCGAATCGGCCGCTGCACCTGCTGATGGACAAGGCGTACGAAGGCAACGAAACCCGACAACTCGCGCTCGATCTCGGCTTCATCCCCGTCGTTCCTCCGTTGGGCACGCACGTTGAGCCTTGGGAGTACGACCGGGAGTTGTACAAACGTCGCAACGAAGTCGGGCGGCCGTTCCGTCGATTGAAGGGTTTTCGTCGCATCTTCCCGCGTCGACAAACTCGATCTGATGTTCACTGCCTTTATCAACTTCGCCTTGATCGTCGAAGCCCTTCGTTAGCGTGAACACATCCTAGTCCCCTTCGCGTCGGGACCGGCGAATCAAATGCCACTCCAGGTAGGCGCTGTGTCCGAACAGGATTGCCGACGTCAATGCCAGACGCCCCGTCGTGAGCACGCCCGGCGCCACGACACTGCTCAACGCGGCCACCCCGACCGACATCGGAAGCGTTCTGCCGAACGCACCCAGCAAGACGGCAAACCATCCATCGCCGAACTCCTTGCTGAAGCGCTCGGGATAAAGGCCGTACCTCAAGAACTTCCTGACCGGGCTTCGCAAATCACGAAAATGCATGACGACTCCCGACATTTCAATACATCGAACACGACAGGTGTGCGAGCATCGAAATGCTCGCACACCCCCTACGGACAGGCAAAACTGCCCGTCGATATTCAGAACTTGCAGATCCAGGCCTGTCCGAGGAACGCGCCCGCGCCACTCAGAAGTGCTGCTTGCGGGCCACGGGCGGCGCCCACCAGGGCTGCCCCGCCAACCGCCGCCCAGTTGATGGGTGCCGGATTAAGTTGACACGAAAAAGCGCCACTGACCTGTTTCAGGTCGTTTCGTTTGAGCTCATGCATCGATTCGGTATCCTGATAAAAGTTGACTTGGGCCGGCTGCATCTGCGATCACATTCAGCGCCGACAACGCACTCTATCCGCGGGAGCTGTCTCGATAAATATGGAATTTCTCACGGGAATGAAGAAATCCACAACGAAATCGCCGAACCGCACCGCTCACGATGCAGGCTCAAAAATCGAGCCAGCTGTCGGGTTCGGGGGTTCGTAGGCCACCCTTGGTTCCTGCCGGCCGGGTCTCGGCTTCCGTCTTGCGGGGAAGGAAAATTCGCGGAATCGCGAATACAAAAGAAAAACCCCACCAGAGGGCGGGGTTGATCTTTACATTTCTCGGATACGCGAAATCAGAACGGGATATCGTCGTCCATTTCGTCGAAGCCGCCACCTGCCGGTGCGCTCGGACGGCTTTGCGCGCCGCCGCCAGCACCGCCACGCGCCGCGCCGCCGGCACGACCGCCGCCGCCACCGCCGCGTTCCATCTGTTCGCCGCGACCGCCGCCGCCGCCACCACCGTAGCCGCCGCCGTAACCGCCTTCGTCACCGCCGCCACCGCCGCCGCCCGCACCGCCGCGGCCGCCGAGCATCTGCATCTGGTCGGCGACGATTTCGGTCGAGTAACGATCCTGGCCGTCCTGGCCCTGCCACTTGCGCGTGCGGATGCGGCCTTCGATATAGACCGACGAACCCTTCTTCAGGTATTCGCTGACGATTTCCGCCAGACGGCCGAAGAACGCGACGCGATGCCACTCGGTCATTTCCTTGAAATCACCGCTGGCCTTGTCCTTGTAGCGGTCGGTCGTCGCGAGACGGATGTTCGCAACCGCGTCGCCGCTCGGCAGGTAACGGACTTCAGGATCGGCGCCGAGATTGCCGACGAGGATGACCTTGTTGACGGATGCCATGTGTTTCTCCAGTAAATTCGATGCCGGGCCGCCCGCTCACGCTGCCGGTGCGGCCCGCCGGGCAAGCCGGCGAACGCCGCCGGTGCCTGCCCGAAGTAAGTTCAGGCCTTGCGCGGCGGCGCTTTCATGCTGGCCGCGATTATAAGCCACGCGGCAACGAGCCCCGAGCACGTGTAGAACACCGTGTTGGCGCCCCCGTGCTTCAGCAGCCAGCCGCCCACGATGCCGCCGAGCGCGAGCCCGATCGACTGCGTGGTGTTGTAGACACCCGTGGCCGCGCCCTTGCGCGAACCGGGCGCGAGCTTCGACACGAGCGACGGCTGCGACGCTTCCAGGATGTTGAAACCGAGGAAGTAGACGAACAGGATCGCCGCCACAATCAGGATGGTATGCGGCGCGCTGCCCAGCAGCAATTGGCCGATCAGGATAGCCAGAATGCCGCCGAGCAGCACCGGCTTCATCTTGCCCCGTTTTTCCGCGACGATGATCGCCGGAACCATCATCACGAACGCGAGCCCCATCACCGGCAGGTAGACCTTCCAGTGCGCGGCGACCGGCAGGCCGCCGTCGACGAGCAGGCGCGGCACGACGAGGAACAGCGCCGTCTGCGTCGCGTGCAGCACCAGCACGCCGAAGTTCAGGCGCAGCAGCTCGACGTTGTGCAGCACCTCGGCGAACGGCGCGGGCACGTGCACGGGTTTCGCCGCGTCGGGCACGATCCACAGCACGACGCCGATCGCGAGGATCGACAGTACGCCGACGATCGCGAACAGCCCGCTCATCCCGACCCAGTGGAACACGATCGGCGCACCGACGATCGCGACCGCGAACGACACGCCGATCGAGCCGCCGACCATCGCCATCGCCTTCGTGCGGTTCTGCTCGGAGGTCAGGTCGGCGATGAACGCGAGCACCGCGGACGAGACCGCCCCCATCCCCTGGATCACGCGGCCGACGATGATCCACGTGATGTCGTGCGCGAACGCGGCGACGAAGCTGCCGAGCGCGAAGATCACGAGGCCCGTGGCGATCACCGGCTTGCGGCCGAACTTGTCCGACGCCCAGCCGTAGAAGATGTAGAACAGCGACTGCGTGACGCCGTAGGCCCCGAGCGCGATGCCGACGAGCAGCACGTTGTCGCCGCCCGGGATGGTTTTCGCGTAGACCGAGAACACCGGCATGATCATGAACAGGCCGAGCATGCGCAGCGCGAAGATCGCCGCGAGCGACGTGGTCGCGCGCAATTCGGGCGCAGTCATGCGGGAAGACGTGGCAGACGGATTGGACATCGGGAATGAATTTCGAATGATCGGGATGACCGCCCGACACCGGGCGGCGGAAGATCAGGACCAGCGGCCCGGGAGGCTTGGCGGGCGACACGTCGGGGCAGGATTCAGGCGGCCCGCGGGCCACCCGGAACCGCGCGGCGCGGCCGCTTTCCCGGCGCAGGCGCCGCCTTGCTGCCACCTGCGGCCAAGGCCGGGGGCCCCAAACGACGGCCTCGAAAAGCCGTTATAGTAGCAGGTTTGGTTCCCTCCATTTTCGCCAGGTTCATGGAACAGATCCGTATCCGTGGGGCACGTACCCACAACCTGAAAAACGTCAATCTCGACCTGCCGCGCCACAAGCTGATCGTGATTACCGGGTTGTCCGGGTCGGGCAAGTCGTCGCTCGCGTTCGACACCCTTTATGCCGAGGGCCAGCGCCGCTACGTCGAAAGCCTGTCCGCGTATGCCCGCCAGTTCCTGCAGCTGATGGAGAAACCCGACGTCGACCTGATCGAGGGTCTGTCGCCCGCGATCTCGATCGAGCAGAAGGCGACGTCCCACAACCCGCGTTCGACCGTCGGCACGGTCACGGAAATCCACGACTACCTGCGACTTTTGTACGCACGTGTCGGCACGCCGTACTGCCCCGACCACGAGATCCCGCTCGAGGCGCAGAGCGTGTCGCAGATGGTCGACGCGGCGCTCGCGCTGCCCGAGGAAACCAAGCTGATGATCCTCGCGCCCGTCGTCGCCGACCGCAAGGGCGAGCACGCCGAGCTGTTCGAGGACATGCAGGCGCAGGGTTTCGTGCGCTTTCGCGTCCGTTCGGGCGGCGGCACCGCGAACGAAGGCGTCGGGAAGATCTACGAAGTCGAATCGCTGCCGAAGCTGAAGAAGAACGACAAGCACACGATCGACGTCGTCGTCGATCGCCTCAAGGTGCGCCCGGACATGAAGCAGCGCCTCGCCGAATCGTTCGAGACGGCGCTGCGCCTCGCCGACGGCCGCGCGATCGCGCTGGAGATGGATACCGACAAGGAACACCTGTTCAGCTCGAAGTTCGCGTGCCCGATCTGCTCGTACTCCCTCCAGGAGCTCGAGCCGCGCCTGTTCTCGTTCAACAACCCGATGGGCGCGTGCCCAGAATGCGACGGCCTCGGCCAGATCACGTTCTTCGACCCGAAGCGGGTCGTCGCGCACCCGTCGCTGTCGCTCGCGGCCGGTGCCGTGAAAGGCTGGGACCGCCGCAACCAGTTCTACTTCCAGATGCTGCAGAGTCTCGCGGCCTTCTACGAATTCGACATCGACGCCGCGTTCGAGGACCTGCCGGAAAAGATCCGGAAGGTGCTGCTGTTCGGCTCGGGCAAGCAGACGATCCCGTTCTCGTACATCAACGAGCGCGGCCGCACGACGATCCGCGAGCACGTGTTCGAAGGGATCATCCCGAACCTCGAGCGCCGCTACCGCGAGACCGACTCGGTCGCGGTGCGCGAAGAGCTGTCGAAGTACCAGAACAACCAGCCGTGCCCGGCGTGCGAAGGCACGCGCCTGCGCCGCGAAGCGCGCCACGTGCGCATCGGCACCGGCGACCACGCGCGCGGCATCTATGAAATCAGCGGCTGGCCGCTGCGCGACGCGCTCGGCTATTTCGACGGCCTGACGCTCGAAGGCGCGAAGCGCGAGATCGCCGACAAGGTGATCAAGGAAATCGTCGCGCGCCTGACGTTCCTGAACAACGTCGGCCTCGACTACCTGTCGCTCGAGCGCAGCGCCGAGACCCTGTCGGGCGGCGAGGCGCAGCGCATCCGGCTCGCGTCGCAGATCGGCTCGGGCCTGACGGGCGTGATGTACGTGCTCGACGAGCCGTCGATCGGCCTGCACCAGCGCGACAACGACCGCCTGATCGCAACGCTCAAGCACCTGCGCGACCTCGGCAACTCGGTGATCGTCGTCGAGCACGACGAGGACATGATCCGCACGGCCGACTACGTCGTCGACATGGGCCCGGGCGCCGGCGAGCACGGCGGCGTGATCGTGGCCGAAGGCACGCCGAAGCAGGTGCAGTCGAACCCGCAGTCGCTCACCGGCCAGTACCTGGTCGGCAAGCGCACGATCGAGTACCCGGACGAGCGGCTCGCGCCCGATCCCGAGCGGATGCTGCGCATCGTCGACGCGCACGGCAACAACCTGAAGCACGTCGACCTCGAGCTGCCGGTCGGCCTGCTGACCTGCATCACCGGCGTGTCGGGCTCCGGCAAGTCGACGCTGATCAACGACACGCTGTATCACGCGGTCGCGCGCCACCTGTACGGCTCGTCGGCCGAACCGGCGCCGCACGAGGCGATCGAGGGCCTCGAGCACTTCGACAAGGTGATCAACGTCGACCAGTCGCCGATCGGCCGCACGCCGCGCTCGAACCCGGCCACCTATACGGGCCTGTTCACGCCGATCCGCGAGCTGTTCTCGGGCGTGCCGACCTCGAAGGAACGCGGCTACGATCCGGGCCGCTTCTCGTTCAACGTGAAAGGCGGCCGCTGCGAATCGTGCCAGGGCGACGGCGTGCTGAAGGTCGAGATGCACTTCCTGCCGGACGTCTACGTGCCGTGCGACGTGTGCCACGGCAAGCGCTACAACCGCGAAACGCTCGAAGTGCAGTACAAGGGCAAGAACATCAGCGAAGTGCTCGACATGACCGTCGAGCACGCGTATGCGTTCTTCAGCGCGGTGCCGGTCATTGCGCGCAAGCTGAAGACGCTGCTCGACGTCGGCCTCGGCTACATCCGCCTCGGCCAGTCGGCCACCACGCTGTCGGGCGGCGAGGCGCAGCGCGTGAAGCTGTCGCTCGAACTCTCCAAGCGCGACACCGGCCGCACGCTGTACATCCTCGACGAGCCGACCACCGGCCTGCACTTCCACGACATCGCACTGCTGCTGGAAGTGATCCACCGGCTGCGCGACCAGGGCAACACGGTCGTGATCATCGAGCACAACCTCGACGTGATCAAGACGGCCGACTGGGTGATCGACCTCGGCCCCGAAGGCGGTGCCGGCGGCGGCCAGATCATTGCGCAGGGCACGCCCGAGCAGGTCGCGAAGACGAAAGCGAGCTTTACCGGCAAGTACCTCGCACCGCTGCTCAAGCGCCCGACCCGCAAGGTCGCGGCAGGCTGACGCTTCGTGCCCCTCCCGCGCGCGGCCGCCCGGCCGCGCGCGCTTCTGCGCACCGCGCAACCGGCCTCCTCTCGTTTTCCCTTCTGCGTTTACACCATGCGCCAAACGGCCCCGTTGCGGCCCATAATGGCGGCTATACTTTACGGTCGTAAGGTTCGCCGTACGCACCAATCCGGTGCAGCGTCGGGCGAACACGGCTCTGCCGCGCATTCCGCGGCATGACACACGAACGACAGGAATCCACGATGGAGAAGCAACCAGACTCGTCTCGCGATACGCAGAATCGCGAACCGCACCTGCGCAGCGTGCGGCTGACGAGCGACTTCAGCCTGCCGAAGCTGTCGGCACTCGAGATCGGCAGCTATGTGTTTGCGATCCTCGCGATGTGGCTCGTGATCGAGCTCAAGCTGCTCGGCGGGCTGCTGGCCGGCCTGCTCGTCTACCAGCTGATCCACACGATCGCCCCCGTGATCGAACGTCACACCACGAGCATGCGCGCGCGCTGGGTCGCCGTCGTGCTGCTGGCCATCGCGATCGTCGGCGCGCTGACGGGCCTGACGATCGGCATCATCGAACACTTCGAACGCACGGTGCCGAACCTGCAGAGCCTGCTCGACCAACTGATGCAGATCGTCGAGCAGACCCGCGCGCGCACGCCGGCCTGGATCGCGAACCTGCTGCCCGTCGACGTCGAGCAGATGAAGACGAAGGCTGCCGTGCTGATGCACTCGCACATGGACCAGCTTCAGCAAAGCGGCAAGAGCGTCGCGCGCGGCTTCGGCCACGTGCTGTTCGGGATGATCATCGGCGCGATGATCGCGATCGGCGTCGAGCACGGCAAGGTGCGCCGGCCGCTGTCCACCGCGCTCGTCACGAGCGTGTCGCGCTTCGCCGACGCATTCCGCCGGATCGTGTTCGCGCAGATCAAGATCTCGGCGATCAACGCGGTGTTCACCGGCATCTACCTGCTCGTCGCGCTGCCGATCTTCCACCAGCGGCTGCCGCTGTCGAAAACGCTCGTGCTCGTCACGTTCATCGTCGGCCTGCTGCCCGTCATCGGCAACCTGATCTCGAACACGTTGATCGTCGCCGTGTCGCTGTCGGTCAGCATGGGCACCGCGATCGCGTCGCTTGCGTTCCTCGTGGTCATCCACAAGCTCGAATACTTCCTGAACGCGAAGATCATCGGCGGCCAGATCGAGTCGCGCGCGTGGGAGCTGCTGCTCGCGATGCTGATCATGGAAGCCGCGTTCGGGCTGCCCGGCGTGATCGCCGCGCCGATCTTCTATGCGTACCTGAAGCGCGAGTTGTACCTGCTGCGGTTGATCTGAGGCAGCCGGCGCGCTCAAGCAACAAAAAACGCCGCACCCCGTAACGGGTGCGGCGTTTTTGCTTGTAACGGGCCTGCGCCGGCGAATCAGCGGAACACGACCGTCTTCGTCCCGTTCAGCACGATCCGGTGCTCGACGTGCCACTTCACCGCACGCGCGAGCGTCACGCACTCGACGTCGCGGCCGATCGCGGTCAGCTGGTCGGGCGTCATGCTGTGGTCGACGCGCTCGACTTCCTGCTCGATGATCGGGCCTTCGTCGAGATCGGTCGTCACGTAGTGCGCGGTCGCGCCGATCAGCTTCACGCCGCGATCGAACGCCTGGTAATAAGGCTTCGCCCCCTTGAAGCTCGGCAGGAACGAATGGTGGATGTTGATCGCACGCCCGGCGAGCTGTTCGCACATGTTCGGCGACAGGATCTGCATGTAGCGCGCAAGCACGACGAGATCGGCCTGGTGCTCGTCGATCACTTCCAGCACGCGCGCTTCCTGCGCGGCCTTCGCGGCATCGGACGAGCCGCCGATCAGCGGAAAGTGATGGAACGGGATGTTATAGCTCGCGGCGAGCTGGTAGAACTCCTTGTGGTTCGACACGATCGCCGGGATCTCGATCGGCAGCTGGCCGGTGCGATAGCGGAACAGCAGGTCGTTCAGGCAGTGGCCGATCTTCGACACCATGATCACGACGCGCGGCTTCACGGCCGCGTCATGCAGTTCCCAGCGCATCGAGAACTGCTCGGCGAGCGGCGCGAATTCCTTGCGAAGCGTGTCGAGCGCCGTCGCGGCATCCGCGCCGCCGCCGTCCTGCTCGAAGTGCACGCGCATGAAGAATTCGCTGGTGCGGCTGTCGCCGAACTGCGCCGAATCGAGGATGTTGTTGCTGCGCTCGAACAGGAAGCCCGAGACCGCATGGACGATGCCGTGCCGGTCGGGGCACGACAGTTTCAAGATAAAGCTGTGATCGGTCGGCATGACCGCTACTCCCTTCGTTTCCGTATTCGTCAAATTGCCCGTTCGCGCCGCCGGACTGCGTGCGCGGCACGCGTCACGCGGCCGGTGCAAACAGGGCGTCGATGCCCGCCGCGTCGGCCGCCGGGATCCAGCGGTGGCGCAGCAGCGTGTCGAGCGTCGCGAGGCTCGCATCCATCGTCGCGCGGCCGGCGCGCAGCCAGCCGATCACCTCGGGCACGCCGGCCAGCAGGTGCTCGGCCACTTCGCCGTCCTGGTTGCGCGGCGCGAAGTCGCGCGGCAGCGGCAGGTCGTACACGAAGATCAGTTCGGACTGCGTGCCTTCCGGCAGCGAGCACAGCACCTGCACCGCGCGGCCCGCGATCGCGCGCGCGGCCAGCTCGGCGGGAATGCCGGCTTCTTCCCAGCATTCCTTCGCGAGCGTCTCGTGAACGCCCAGGCCCCAGCCGATCCCGCCCGCGACGACGTTGTCGAGCATGCCGGGGTCGGTTGCCTTGGTCTCGCTGCGGCGGCCGAGCCACATCTGCGGGACGGCCGCGGCGGGCGGCTCGCCCGGCGCAACCGCATATTCTACGATGCCGTTCAGATGCACCGCGTAAGTCTGCGTGCCGAAGAAGCGCGACGCGGCGCGCTCGATGTACGCGAGCGGCGGATCGTCGAAGCGGTTGCGGATCGCGTAGATCTCGTCGCGCCAGCCGGGAATCGCGCCCTCGGCCGCGAGCGCGCCGATGGCGCTCGCCAGCGCCATGCTGCGTGCGTCGACCGAGTCGTAGCGCGCCGCCAGCACGACGCGGTCGTCAGTCAGCTCGAACACGTCGGGCCAGCGGGCGAGCATCGCGACATCCTGGCGGCGCACCCAGCCGACCGCCTGGCCGGCCATCTCGAAACGCAGGTGCGCAGCCGGGTCGAAACGGCGCGCGGCCGCAATGCACGGAAACGTCATCGTCGTCAGTCCTTCAGCGCCACGCGGATGCCGATCGCGATGAACGTCGCACCGGCGATCCGGTCGAGCCACACGCCGGCCTTCGGGCGGCGCTTCAGCCACGCGCCGATCATGCCCGCGCCGACGCCGAACAGCGAGAAAACCACGGCCGTCTGCAGCATGAACAGCGCGCCGAGTTCGAACATCTGCAGCGTCACGCCCTGCCCGCCGTGCGGATCGACGAACTGCGGCAGGAACACGACGAAGAACAGCGTGACCTTCGGGTTCATCAGGTTGCCGATCACGCTCTGCCGGAAGATCGTGCCGAGCGGCTGCGGCGGGCGCTCGTGCGCGTTCGCGAGGCCCTGGCTGCGCAGCGCCTTGATGCCGATCCACACGAGGTACGCGGCGCCCGCGAGCTTCAGGATCTCGAACGCGACCGGCGACGAACGCAGCACGGCCGCGACGCCGAGCGCCGCGAGCGTCGTGTGGAACAGGATCCCGGCGGTGAAGCCGAGCGCGGCGACGAAACCGGCCGCGCGGCCCTGCGAGATGCCGCGTGCGAGCACCTGCAGGTTGTCGGGACCCGGCGCGAACGTAATCGCGATCGACGTGGCGAGAAACAGCATGAAGTTGGGCATCGAGACCTCGCTGTGTAACGTGGAATCAGGCGTGCCGGCGATCAGTGGCCGGCGAATTCGGTGACGGTATAAACCGGCAATCCCGCGTTGCGCAGCAGCGCCGAGCCGCCGAGATCGGGCAGGTCGATGATCGCCGCGCCTTCGACGACCTCCGCGCCGAGCCGCTGCAGCAGGTTGCGCCCCGCCATCATCGTGCCGCCGGTCGCGATCAGGTCGTCCATGATGATCACGCGGTCGCCGGGGCGGCACGCGTCTTCATGGATCTCGACCGTCGCGCTGCCGTATTCGAGGTCGTACGATTCCGAGCGCGTCTTGTACGGCAGCTTGCCGACCTTGCGGATCGGCACGAAGCCGACGCTCAGCTCGTACGCGACGATCGGCGCGATGATGAAGCCGCGCGCGTCGAGGCCCGCGACGTAGTCGAGCTTCGCATCGACATAACGCTCGACGAACAGGTCGACGAGGATGCGCAGCGCCTTCGGGCTCTGCAGCAGCGTCGTGATGTCGCGGAACATCACGCCCGGCTGCGGCCAGTCGGGCACCGTGCGGATCTGGCTGTGGATGAAGGCGACCGGATCGAGCGGTGCGCCCGACGACGAATGCGGCATGAAACTCTCCGAAAAAAACGGTGCGCGAAGATCGGGCACCGTTTCGAATAAATACGGGTCAGGTTATCAATCCATGCGCGGCTCAGGCTGCCGCGGCCGGCGGATCGCGCCGATGGCGCGACAGCCGCTCCTCCGCGAGCGCGAGGGCCTCGGGCAGCCCGCGCAGCACGACGATGTCGCTCGCGCGCAGCTTGGTCTGCGGATCGGGTTCGACGCCGCGGATGCCGTGCCGGCGGATCGCCGTGACTTCGAGCCCGAGTGCATACAGCCCGAGTTCTTCCAGCGAACGCCCGACCGCGTCCGCGCGCGCATCGACCGGCACCGATTGTAGCCGCACCTGCTCGTGGTCGTCGTCGTCCGCATCGTCCGCGCCGCGGAAATAGCCGCGCAGCAGGCTGTAGCGCTCGTCGCGCATTTCCTCGACGCGCCGCACGACCTTGCGCATCGGCACGCCCACCAGCACCAGCGTGTGCGACGCGAGCATCAGGCTGCCCTCGACGATCTCCGGAATCACCTCGGTCGCACCGGCCGCGAGCAGTTTCTCGAGATCGGCATCGTCGACGGTGCGCACGATCGCGGGCAGCGTCGGCTCGAGTTCGTGTACGTGGTGAAGCACGCGCAGCGCGGACGGCGTGTTCGCATAGGTGATCGCGACCGCCGCCGCGCGATGGATACCGGCCGCGAGCAGCGACTCGCGGCGCGCCGCGTCGCCGAACACGACCGATTCGCCGGCCGCCGCGGCCGCGCTCACGCGATCGGGGTCGAGGTCGAGCGCGACGTACGAAATGCCTTCCTGTTCGAGCATCCGCGCGAGGTTCTGGCCCGCGCGGCCATAACCGCAGATGATCACGTGGCCGCGCTGCTTGAGGCTTTGCGTCGCGATCCGCGTCATCTGCAGCGACTGCTGCATCCATTCCGTAGACGAAAGCCGCATCACGATCCGGTCGGCGTTCTGGATCAGGAACGGCGCGGCGAGCATCGACAGCAGCATCGACGCGAGGATCGCCTGCAGCAGCGTCGAATCGACGAGATGCCGGTCGAGGATCAGGTTCAGCAGCACAAAGCCGAATTCCCCGGCCTGCGCGAGCCCGATGCCGGTGCGCATCGCGACACCCGGCGTCGCGCCGAACAGCCGTGCGAGCCCGGCGATCATCGTCCCCTTGAACAGGATCTGCCCGACGAAGAAACCGAGCACGAGGAACGGATGCTCCCAGATCACGCGCGGATCGAGCAGCATCCCCGTCGTCACGAAGAACAGGCCGAGCAGCACGTCGCGGAACGGCTTGATGTCCTCTTCCACCTGATGGCGGAACGGCGTCTCGGAAATGAGCATCCCCGCGATGAACGCGCCGAGCGCGAGCGACAGGCCGAAGCGGTCGGTGATGAACGCGGCGCCGAGCGTGACGAGCAGCAGGTTCAGCACGAACAGCTCCTGCGAGCGGCGCCGCGCGACGACGTTGAGCCAGCGCGTCATGAAGCGCTGGCCGATGACCAGCAGCAGCGTGAGCGCGATCACGATCTTGACGGCCGCGAAGCCGAGCGTGAGCGCGAGGTCCTTCGACGATTCGGCGCCGAACGCGGCGATCACGATCAGCAGCGGCACCACCGCGAGATCCTGGAACAGCAGCACGCCGAAGATGTTGCGGCCGTGTTCGGTCTCGATCTCGAGCCGCTCGGCGAGCATTTTCGACACGATCGCCGTCGACGACATCGCGAGCGCGCCGCCGAGCGCGATGCTGCCCTGCCACGTGATGTGTACCCAGTGCTCGAACAGCATGCCGAGCACGAGCGCGAGCACGAGTGTCGCGACGACCTGCAGCAGCCCGAGCCCGAACACGAGCCGCTGCATCGCCCTCAGCTTCGCCAGCGAGAACTCGAGGCCGATCGAAAACATCAGGAACACCACGCCGAATTCCGCGAGGTGCTCGGCCCGTTCGAGATCCGCCGCGACGCCGAAGGCGTGCGGGCCGACCAGGATGCCGACGGTCAGGTAGCCGAGCATCGGCGGCAGGTTCAGCGAGCGGAATACGACGACGCCCACCACCGATGCCAGCAGCAGCAGGAGCGTCATTTCGAGCGGGGAAATCACGGGCAAAGCGTCCTCGTTCGTCGGGGCCACGGGAAAGCGGGCGCGGCAGGGTGGCGGTGGACAGGCGACATCGGACGAGTCCGAAGGCCCGGCGCGGCGAACAAACGCCTTTGCTATACTCCGCGCATGATAGCGAAAATCAATGATGATCGGGCGCTCGCGCTCGCCCGCGACGTGCTCGACATCGAGGCGGACGCCGTGCGCGCGCTGCGCGACCAGCTCGACGGCGGCTTCGTCCAGGCCGTCGCGCTGCTGCTCGGCTGCCGCGGCCGCGTGGTGGTGTCCGGTATCGGCAAATCGGGGCATATCGCCCGCAAGATCGCGGCCACGCTGGCCAGCACCGGCACGCCGGCCTTCTTCGTCCACCCCGCCGAGGCCAGCCACGGCGACCTCGGGATGGTCACCTCCGACGACGTCTTCATCGGCATCTCCTATTCCGGCGAATCGGAAGAACTCGTCGCGATCCTGCCGCTCGTGAAACGGATCGGCGCGAAACTGATCGCGATCACGGGCCGCGCGGGATCGAGCCTCGGCACGCTCGCCGACGTGAACCTGAACGCCGCGGTCTCGAAAGAGGCCTGCCCGCTGAACCTCGCGCCCACCGCGAGCACGACCGCCGCGCTCGCGCTCGGCGACGCGCTCGCCGTTGCGGTGCTCGACGCGCGCGGCTTCGGTTCGGAAGATTTCGCGCGCTCGCACCCGGGCGGCGCGCTCGGCCGGCGCCTGCTCACCTACGTGCGCGACGTGATGCGCTCGGGCGACGACGTCCCGTCCGTCGGGCTCGACGCGACGCTGTCGGACGCGCTGTTCCAGATCACCGCGAAGCGCCTCGGCATGACCGCCGTGGTCGACGCCGACGGCAAGGTCGCCGGCATCTTCACCGACGGCGACCTGCGCCGCGTGCTCGCGCGCGACGGCGACTTCCGCACGTTGTCGATTACCGACGTGATGACGCGCGACCCGCGCACGATCGCACCGGACCACCTGGCGGTCGAGGCCGTGGAACTGATGGAGCGCCACCGGATCAACCAGATGCTGGTGGTCGATGCCGACGGCGCGCTGATCGGCGCGCTGAACATGCACGACCTGTTTTCGAAGAAGGTGATCTGATGAGCGCAGCGCTGACTGCGGCCGAACGCGCGAGCCGCGTGAAGCTGATGATTTTCGACGTCGACGGCGTGCTGACCGACGGCGGCCTGCTGTTTACAGCGGCCGGCGACACGATGAAGTCGTTCAATTCCCTCGACGGCCACGGTGTGAAGCTGCTCGGCGAAGCCGGCATCGCAACCGCGATCATCACGGGCCGCCGCTCGGAAATCGTCGCGGCACGCGCGAAGGAAATGAAGATCGCGCACCTGTTCCAGGGCGTCGAGAACAAGCTTGCCGTGTTCGCCGATCTCATCGCATCGCTCGGCCTCGCCGCCGACCAATGCGGCTACATGGGCGACGACTGGCCCGACCTGCCCGTGATGCTGCGCTGCGGCTTCGCGACCGCCCCCGCGAATGCGCACCCCGAGGTGATCGCCCGCGCGCACTGGGTGGCCGAGGCCCGCGGCGGCCACGGCGCCGTACGCGAAGTCTGCGATGCGATCCTGCGCGCGCAGCGCCGCTACGACGCGCTGCTCGCGGCCGCCTGCGGAGCCTGACGGATGAACACGCATTTCCGCTGGACCCAGCTGCTGCCGCTCGTCGCGGTCGCCGCGCTCGCGGGTATCACCTGGTGGCTGCTGCAGGCCACGCTGCCGCCGCCCGGCGAGGGCACCGCGCAGCCGAAGCGCCATACGCCCGACTATTTCGCGGACAACTTCTCGGTCACCGAGCTCGACCAGTCCGGCTCGACCCAGTACCGGCTCACGGCCGCGAAGCTGATCCACTACGAAGACACCGAAAACAGCGACCTGACCGATCCGGCGATGCGCGCGTTCCAGCCCGGCAAGCCGGTCGTGACGACCACCGCGAAGCGCGGCATCGTCAACGGCGACGTGTCGATCGTCGACTTGTACGACGACGCGCGCATCCTGCGCGCGGCCGGCGGCGGCGATCCGCAGATGCAGGCCGATTCCCAGCATTTCCGGATCTTCGTCAATGACGATGTGATCCAGACCGAAAAGCCGGTTAAACTTCAGCGCGGCCTGTCGCTCGTCAACGCGACCGACGGCATGAAGTACAACAACGTCACCCGGGTCATCGAGCTTTACGGCAACGTGCGCGGCACGATCGCCGCGGCGGACACGTCCGGCGGCTCGAAAGGTCAACCCAAGTGACGCATCCCTCACGTGACTGCATGAACGAACCGTTCCCTCGACAGAATTCCGGCGGCGCTGCGCGCGCCGTCCGCGCCGCGCTTGCCGCGGCGCTCGTGGCGCTCCCGCTGGCCGGGCTGGCGCCGCTCGCCCATGCCGAGAAGGCCGACCAGAACAAGCCGATCAACGTCGAGGCCGACAACCTGACCTATGACGACCTGAAGCAGGTCACGGTCGCGACCGGCAACGTCGTGATCACGAAGGGCACGATCATCATCAAGGGCGATCGCGTCGAAGTGCGCCAGGACCCGGAAGGCTATCAGTACGCCACCTCGTTCGGCAGCGGCAAGAAACACGCGACGTTCCGCCAGAAGCGCGAAGGCCTCGACGAGTACATCGACGGCGACGCCGAGCGCATCGACTACGACGGCAAGCAGGACCTGACCACGCTGACCACCGCCGCGACCGTGCGCCGCCTGCAGGGCACGTCGACCGTCGCCGATACCGTGCACGGCAGCGTGATCACGTACGACGGCCAGCGCGACTTCTACACCGCGAAGGGCGGCAAGGACGTCGCCGCGCCGGGCAACCCGAACGGCCGCGTGCGTGCGATGCTGTCGCCGAAGAACGGCGGCCCCGCGCCGCTGAACGGCGCGCCGGCGAAGCTGTCGCCGTCGACCACGATCCAGGGGGCGCCGGGCCAATGAACGCACTACCGAACCGCCAGCCGGCCGGCACCACGAGTTCGCTCGTGGTCCGCAACCTGAAGAAGCGCTACGGCTCGCGCACGGTCGTCAAGGACGTGTCGCTCGACGTGAAGAGCGGCGAAGTCGTCGGCCTGCTCGGCCCGAACGGTGCCGGCAAGACCACGTCGTTCTACATGATCGTCGGCCTCGTGCCGCTCGATGCGGGCGAGATCTCGCTGAACGGCAGCTCGATCAGCCTGCTGCCGATCCACAAGCGCGCGTCGCTCGGCCTGTCGTACCTGCCGCAGGAAGCGTCGGTGTTCCGCAAGCTGACCGTCGAGGAAAACATCCGCGCGGTGCTCGAGTTGCAGCACGGCGAAGACGGCAAGCGGCTGTCGAAGGACGCGATCGCGTCGCGCACCGAAGCGCTGCTCGACGAGCTGCAGATCGGCCACCTGCGCGAGAACCCAGCGCTGTCGCTGTCGGGCGGCGAGCGGCGCCGGGTCGAAATCGCGCGCGCGCTCGCGACCAACCCGAACTTCATCCTGCTCGACGAACCGTTCGCCGGCGTCGACCCGATCGCGGTGCTCGAGATCCAGAAGATCGTCAAGTTCCTGAAGCAGCGCAACATCGGCGTGCTGATTACCGATCACAACGTCCGCGAAACGCTCGGCATCTGCGACCACGCATACATCATCAGCGACGGTTCGGTGCTCGCCGCCGGTGCGCCGAGCGAAATCATCGAAAACGAAAGCGTGCGCCGCGTGTACCTCGGCGAACACTTCCGGATGTAACTCCCCTTCGTGGCTGGCTGCACCCCGCCCGGCATCGCCGCGCGGGGCCGCGCCCTGCTCTGCAACCACGCCCGCGGCCGTGCCCGCGGCCGGGCGGCGCGCCGCGCGTAATCGCGGATGGCTCAACGCGCCTGGGTCGTGGCAAACTGCCGGTATGACTCCCTCCTTGCCATGAAAGCCAGCCTTCAACTCCGCCTGTCGCAACATCTGGCGCTGACGCCCCAGCTACAGCAGTCGATCCGGCTCCTGCAGTTGTCGACGCTCGAATTGCAGCAGGAAGTCGCGATGGCCGTCGCGCAGAACCCGCTGCTCGAGAACGACGATGAATGGATCGCGAGCCCGCTGCGTGTCGCAGCGGACGGATCGTTGATCGCGCAGACGCCTCCCGCCCAGAACACCGAGCCCGCTGCGACAAACAGTAGCAGTTCGTCGAGCGAGCGCGCCGAGCGCGACGAACCGGCCGGCGCGGACGAATACGACGGTTACGCGTCCGGCGACGGCAACGACGGCCCGCAGTGGAACCTCGACGAATTCGGCCGCGCGAGCGGCGCGTCCGACGACGACGACCTCCCGCCGCTGCAGGTGCAGGAAGCGGCGACGTCGCTGCGCGACCACCTGTCCGCGCAATTGCGCGTCACGCAGGCCAGCCCGCGCGATCGCGCGCTCGTGATGTTCCTGATCGAATCGCTCGACGACGACGGCTACCTGACCGCCACGCTCGACGAAGTGCTCGCCGACCTGCCGCCCGAGCTGGAAATCGACTGCGACGAACTGAACGCGGCGCTCGCGCTGCTGCACAGCTTCGACCCGGCCGGGGTCGGCGCCCGCTCGGCATCCGAATGCCTGAAGCTGCAGTTGCTGCGCCTCGATCCGTCCCCGACACGCACGCTCGCACTCGAGATCGTGTCGCAGCATCTCGAACTGCTCGCCGCCCGCGACTTCACGCGGCTGCGCAAGCACCTGAAGGCGAGCGACGACGCGCTGCGCGACGCGCACACGCTGATCCGCTCGCTGGAGCCGTTCCCCGGCGCCGCGTACGGCAAGGCCGAGGCCGACTACGTCGTGCCCGACATCATCGTGAAGAAGGCCGGCCAGGGATGGCTCGCGGAGCTCAATCCGGAGGTCGTGCCGCGCCTGCGGATCAACAACCTCTACGCGAACATCCTGCGCAACAGCCGCGGCGATCCGTCGGCCGGCTCGCTGAAGCAGCAGCTCCAGGAAGCACGCTGGCTGATCAAGAACATCCAGCAGCGATTCGACACGATCCTGCGTGTCGCGCAGGCGATTGTCGAGCGTCAAAAGAACTTCTTCGCGCACGGTGAAATTGCCATGCGCCCCTTGGTTTTGCGGGAAATAGCTGATACGCTGGGCCTACACGAGTCGACTGTCAGCCGTGTGACAACCGGGAAGTACATGCTGACCCCGTTCGGGACGCTTGAATTTAAGTACTTCTTCGGATCTCACGTCTCGACCGACACCGGTGGCGCCGCCTCGTCGACCGCCATCCGAGCCCTCATCAAGCAACTGATAGGAGCTGAAGACCCAAAATCGCCACTTTCGGACAGCCGCATTGCCGAGCTGCTGGCAGAACAGGGGTTCGTGGTCGCGCGCCGCACGGTTGCGAAGTATCGCGAAGCCCTCAAGATCCCGGCAGTGAATCTGCGCAAGTCTCTTTAAGCCTGCTGCCTGCCCGGCGGCGGGCGTGTTCCGGCCACCGCGCACACGGGGAACAGGCCGGGCGACCTGTCCGCGATACGCCGCCTCGTGCGGCATGGGCAAGTCGACCGGAGCGCCGCCTCGATGCGGCCGGGTGGTCACTCGCTTGGAGAAGCACTATGAACCTGAAGATCAGTGGACATCATCTCGAAGTCACGCCTGCAATTCGCGAATACGTGATCACCAAGCTGGACCGGGTGCTACGGCATAGCGATCAGGTGATCGATGGCACTGTGATCCTCTCGGTCGACAATCACAAGGAAAAGGACAAGCAGCAGCGCGCGGAAATCAATCTGCACCTGAAGGGCAAGGACATCTTCGTCGAAAGCGCGAACGGTAACCTGTATGCGGCGATCGACCTGCTGATCGACAAGCTGGACCGTCAGGTCGTCAAGCACATGGAGCGCCTGCAAACGCACGCGCACGACCCGATCAAGCTTCAACCGTCGATCGACCAGATCGAACTGCCGCCGCAGTAACCTTCACCGCAACACACACGTCGCCCGGCTCGCCGGGCGTTTTTTTTGCGACTCCGCGCGGTGGTGCAACCGGTCCGTCCACGCTGCGCCACGCACGCAGCTGTGCTCTATAATGTTCCGGTTATCGCCGGGGGGGCGCTGGATGCGGTAGCTGCCTTGCAGATTGCCGATGCAGAACGCCTTGATATCGCCGAACATGGATGATCAGTCTGCCGCCGCAAGGAGACCCCAGGCCGCCCAATCGCCTGCCAACATGAATCGCCTAGCCAAAATCCTGCCCATAGAGAACGTCGTCATCGACCTCTCAGTCACCAGCAAGAAACGCGTGTTCGAACAAGCCGGGCTGATGTTCGAGAATCAGAACGGCATCGCCCGCAGCACCGTCACGGACAACCTGTTCGCGCGCGAGCGCCTCGGCTCGACCGGGCTCGGCGAGGGCGTCGCGATTCCGCACGGGCGCATCAAGGGTCTCAAGCACCCGCTCGCCGCGTTCGTCCGGCTCGCCGATGCGATCCCGTTCGAAGCCCCCGACGGCCAGCCGGTCGGCCTCCTGATCTTCCTGCTCGTGCCCGAGCAAGCCACCCAGCAACACCTCGAGATCCTGTCGGAAATCGCGCAACTGCTGTCCGATCGCGACGCGCGCGAGCGTCTGCACAACGAAACGGATATCGCCGAGTTGCATCGCCTGCTCACTCAGTGGCAACCTTGAGTTGATCCGGGCGGATTATTTTCCCGTACGAGGCGGCACATGCCGCCGTCCAGGGCCGCCCGGCGCCGGCCCGGCATGGCGACGTCCGTCGCCGCGCGCATGCACCGGCCCATTGGAGTGACGGAGCAGTCATGGATACGTCCAGCATCAACGCCCAGAGCATCTTCGACGACAACGCGGCCACGCTGAAACTGAGCTGGCTGACGGGGCATGAAGGCTGGGAACGCGGCTTTTCGGCCGACACCGTCGGCAATGCCACCTCGAGCGCCGACCTCGTCGGCCACCTGAACCTGATCCACCCGAACCGGATCCAGGTGCTCGGCGAAGCCGAAATCGACTACTACCAGCGGCAGACCGACGAAGACCGCTCGCGCCACATGGCCGAGCTGATCGCCCTCGAACCGCCGTTCCTCGTCGTCGCGGGCGGCGCCGCCGCCCCGCCCGAACTCGTGCTGCGCTGTACGCGCTCGTCGACCCCGCTGTTCACGACGCCGATGTCGGCTGCCGCAGTGATCGACAGCCTGCGGCTCTACATGTCGCGGATCCTCGCGCCGCGCGCGACGCTGCACGGGGTGTTCATCGACATCCTCGGGATGGGCGTGCTGCTGACCGGCGATTCGGGCCTCGGCAAGAGCGAACTCGGCCTCGAGCTGATCAGCCGCGGCCACGGCCTCGTCGCCGACGACGCGGTCGATTTCGTCCGACTTGGCCCCGATTTCGTCGAAGGGCGCTGCCCGCCGCTGCTGCAGAACCTGCTCGAAGTGCGCGGCCTCGGCCTGCTCGACATCAAGACGATCTTCGGTGAAACCGCCGTGCGGCGGAAAATGAAGCTGAAGCTGATCGTGCAGCTCGTGCGGCGCCCCGACGGCGAATTCCAGCGCCTGCCGCTCGAAAGCCAGACCGTCGACGTGCTCGGTTTGCCGATCAGCAAGGTCACGATCCAGGTTGCAGCCGGCCGCAACCTCGCGGTGCTCGTCGAGGCAGCCGTCCGGAACACGATCCTGCAGTTGCGCGGAATCGACACGTTGCGCGATTTCATGGATCGGCAACGACTCGCGATGCAAGATCCCGACAGTCAATTCCCCGGCAAACTGGTGTAACCCGCACGCGCCGGCCACGCAACGCCGACGCGTCGAGCCGGTGCTATGATGAAACGTCAGGATTCTCTGCTTCCCATGCGCATCGTCCTCATCACCGGCATCTCCGGCTCAGGCAAGTCCGTCGCGCTGAACGCGCTCGAAGACGCAGGCTATTACTGCGTCGACAACCTGCCGCCGCACGTGCTCCCCGAACTTGCCCGCTACCTCGCGGAGGACGGCCAGCACCGGCTCGCGGTCGCGATCGACGCGCGCTCGAGCGCATCGCTCGACGAAATGCCCGGCCTGATTCGCGAGTTGTCGCGCGAGCATGACGTCCGCGTGCTGTTCCTCAACGCGAGCACCCAGTCGCTGATCCAGCGCTTCTCCGAAACGCGCCGCCGTCATCCGCTGTCCGGCTCGCTGTCGCACGATGCGGACGTCGGCCTGCTGTCGTCTCTCGAGGAAGCGATCGAGCGCGAACGCCACCTCGTCGCGCCGCTCGCCGAATTCGGCCACCAGATCGACACGAGCACGCTGCGCGCGAACGCGCTGCGTACGTGGGTCAAGCGCTTCATCGAGCAGAAGAACAACGACCTGATGGTGATGTTCGAATCGTTCGGTTTCAAGCGCGGCGTGCCGCTCGACGCCGACCTGATGTTCGACGTGCGCGCGCTGCCGAACCCGTACTACGACCACGAGTTGCGCCCGCTCACCGGGCTCGACCAACCGGTCATCGCCTTTCTCGACGCACTGCCGATCGTCCACCAGATGATCGACGACATCCATGCGTTCCTGATGAAATGGCTGCCGCACTTCCGCGATGACAACCGCAGCTACCTGACCGTCGCCATCGGCTGCACGGGCGGGCAGCATCGTTCGGTATTCATCGCGGAAACGCTTGCCGCGCGCCTCGCGCGCGAGGCGAACGTGATCGTGCGGCATCGTGACGCGCCAGTGGATGTCGACGCGTCGTCGCGGCTCGTCTCAGAGGTCGACCGACCCTAGCGACGCACGCCCCAACGCCCGCGCGCCATGTCCTCCCTATCGACCACCCTGATCGACCTGCCGCTGTTTCCGCTGCACACGGTGCTGTTTCCGGGGGGGCTGCTCCCGCTCAAGGTGTTCGAGGCGCGTTATCTCGACATGTCCCGCGCGTGCCTGCGCGACAACGCGCCGTTCGGCGTGTGCCTGCTGAAGAGCGGGCCCGAAGTCGCGCAGGACGGCGCCGTGTCGGTGCCCGAGACCATCGGCTGCATGGCGCGCATCACCGAGTGCGACACCGGCGAATTCGGCATGCTTTATCTGCAGGCCGTCGGCACGCAGCGTTTCGAGCTGCTGTCGTATCGCGTCGAAGGCAACGGGCTGCTGGTCGGCATCGCGGAGCCGCTGCCCGACGACATCCCGCTCGAAGGCGAGCAGGCGCTCGCTCAATTCGGCTCGTGCGCCGAGGTGCTCGAGCGCATCATCGACGCGCTGAAGAAGTCCGATCCGGAGAAAATGCCGTTCGGCGAACCGTTCCGCCTCGACGATCCGAGCTGGGTGTCGAACCGCCTCGCGGAACTGCTGCCGCTCGACCTGCGCGCGCGGCAGAAGCTGATGGAGTTTCCGGACGTCGGCGCACGCATCGATGCCGTGCACCACGTACTCGACCGGCATGGCTGGCTGTAACTACCGCAGCCGATTCCGTCGCGCATCGCACCCACCGGAAGACCTTTCCCGCCAGCGGCATCCCGGCGCGTTCCCGAACGCGGCCCGCGCCGCGCCCTTCCCGTTCGTTACAGCAGCGGCCCGCTCAGCGCATCGAGCAGCTTGCGCACGGGCGCCGGCACGCCGTACGCATCGAGCCGGCTCAGCGGGACCCACGCGGTATCCGCGTCCCGCGCCCCCGAAAGCAGGCCGCCGCCGTCGGCCATGTCGCTCAGCCGAGGCTCGATCTCGAGCCGGAAATGCGTAAACGTGTGCGTGAGCGGCGCGAGCGGCACCGTGCCGCCGCCGCCGAAGCCACGCGCGAGTTCCGCAAGCGCGGCGTCGCCGTCCGCTTGCGGCAGGCTCCACAGTCCGCCCCAGATGCCGGTCGGCGGCCGGCGCTCGAGCAGCACGGCGTCACCGTCGCGCAGTACGAGCATCCAGGTCTTGCGTGTCGGCACCGCCTTCTTCGGCCGCGCGGCCGGCAGCTCGCGCTGGCGGCCCGTCGATTGCGCAACGCAATCGCCCGCGAACGGGCAACGCGCGCAATCGGGCTTGCCGCGCACGCACAGTGTCGCGCCGAGATCCATCAGCCCCTGCGTGTACGCGCTCACGTCGGCCGCATTCGCGGCGTCGGGCAACAGCGATTCGGCGAGTGCCCACATGTCGTTCTCGACACGCTTCTCGCCCGGAAAGCCCTCGACGCCGAAAACCCGGGCAAGCACGCGTTTCACGTTGCCGTCGAGGATCGTCGCGCGCGCGCCGTACGCGAACGACGCGATCGCCGCAGCCGTCGAACGGCCGATGCCCGGCAGTTCGGCCAACGCGTCGGGCGTCGCCGGAAACGCGCCGCCGTGCTCGGCGACGACGGCCTGCGCGCAGCGGTGCAGGTTGCGCGCGCGCGAGTAGTAACCGAGGCCCGCCCACAGCGCCATCACGTCGTCGGTCGGCGCGGCCGCGAGCGCGGCGACGTCCGGGTAGCGTTCGAGAAAGCGCGTGTAATACGGGATGACGGTCGATACCTGCGTCTGCTGCAGCATGATTTCCGACAGCCAGATCCGGTACGGATCGCGCGTGTTCTGCCACGGCAGGTCGTGGCGGCCATGCTCGCGCTGCCATGCGACCAGGCGCGTGGCGAACGTGCGATGCAGCGGCGTGACGGGGAACGGAGCGGGGGCGATGCGGGGCGGCTTCAAGTTATCTGATCGGGGAAAAAGGTTTCAACGCTGAGGTTTCAACGCTGGCAGGTCGGGCAAAAATAAGTCGACCGTTGGCCCTGCACGATCTGGCGAATCGGTGTGCCGCATACGCGGCAGGGTTGGCCGGCACGGTCGTAGACGAAGCAGTCGAGCTGGAAATAGCCGCTTTCGCCGTTGCTGCCGACGAAATCGCGCAACGTGCTGCCGCCACGCTCGATCGCGTCGGCGAGCGTCGCGCGCACCGCGTCGGCCAGCCGCTCGTAGCGCGGCAGCGAGACCTTGCCGGCGGCCGTCGTCGGCCGGATGCCCGCGCGAAACAGGCTCTCCGACGCATAGATGTTGCCGACGCCGACGACCATGTCGCCCGCGAGCAGCGCCTGCTTGACCGACACGGTGCGGCCGCGCGTGCGCGCGTGCAGCAGCGCGCCGGTAAACGCCGGCGAGAACGGCTCGACGCCGAGGCTCGCGAGCAGCGGATGTGCATGCACGTCGCCTGCTTCGCGCGGGTGCCACAGCACCGCGCCGAAACGGCGCGGATCGCGGAACCGCAGCACGAATTCGTCGAATATCCAGTCGATGTGGTCATGCCTGGCGGCGACCGGGACGCCGTCGGCGGGCAGCACGCGCAGCGTGCCCGTCATGCCGAGATGGACGATGAACCAGCCTGCGTCGACCTCGAACAGCAGGTACTTGCCGCGACGCTCGACGGCGAGCACCTCGCGCGCGCGCAACTGCTCGGCGAGCCCTGCCGGCACGGGCCAGCGCAACATCTCGGTACGGACGTCGACTCGCTCGACGCGGCGGCCCGCGACAAAGGGCTCGATGCCCCGGCGCGTGACTTCGACTTCTGGCAACTCTGGCATGTTTTACGGGTCTGAGGCTGGATTCACGATCGTGCGTGTATTGTAGCGAGCGCGTTACAATCGGTTGAAACATCGAACGGATTTCCATGACCCTGCCCTCGAAGCTGCTTCTGAAGCGCCCCGCCGCCGTGCGCGGCGCGCGTGCCTTCCCGGTCCGCCGTGCGCTCGGCGCCGCGCTGTTCGCCGCCTGGACCCTCACCGCCTTCCCGGCTCACGCGCAGGATCCGGCATCGGACGACGCGGAACCGCAGGGCGCGTTCGAGCACGTGATGCCGGACGAGCAGAAGAATCTCCCCGGCGTTCCGCTGACGAGCCAGATCGTCTACCAGGTGCTCGCCGCCGAGGTCGCGCTCCAGCGCAACCAGCCCGCGCCGGCCTACCAGACCTACCTCGCGCTTGCCCGCGACACGCGCGATCCGCGCATGGCCCAGCGCGCGACCGAGATCGCGCTCGGTGCGCAGAGCCCGGCCGACGCGCTGTCCGCCGCGAACCTGTGGCGCCAGTACGCACCGGAATCGAACCGGGCGTCGCAAGTCGACGCCGCGCTGCTGGTGCTCGCCGGCAAGCCGGCCGACGCGCAGCCGATGCTCGCGCGCGAGCTGGCCCGGGCGACCGGCGAGACGCGCGGCC
>NZ_ASSI01000176.1:0-9781 GCF_000466765.1 Burkholderia sp. AU4i
ACGGCGAGGACGGCGCGGAAGCGTTGCGGGCCGGCCCCGCGAATCGAGGTGTCGAAGCCGTTGGGCGTCGGTGCGGAGAGGCGGAGAGGCGGAGAGGCGGAGAGGCGGAGAAGCGGAGAAGCGGCCCGCGATGCGTCACGCGGGCCGTTTGGGCGATCAGTGCGCGCCGGCCTTCGGCTTGCGCGGCGCCTTCTCGAACAGGCGGTCGTAGAGCCAGCGCGGCAGCACGTGCAGCACCTTCGCGACGACACCCATCTGCCACGGAATCACGCGGAACGCGTGCTGCCGCGCGATCGCCCGGGCCGCCCGCGCGGCGAAGCGGTCGGCGTCCATCAGGAACGGCATCCGGTACGGATTGTGCGCGGTCATCGGCGTGCGGATGTAGCCGGGCGCGATCGTCACGACGCCGACGCCGGCCGGCCGCAGCTCGACGCGCAGCGCTTCGAGGTACTTGATCGCGGCCGATTTCGACGCGCTGTACGCGCCGGAACCCGGCAGCCCGCGCACGCCGGCGACGCTCGCGACACCCACCAGCGTGCCGTGGCGCGCGGCCGTCATCGGGCCGACGAACGGCTCGAACGTCGCGACCATCCCGTAGTAGTTGATGTCCATCACGTCGCGGAACGTCGCGAGATCGCCCTGGCCCGTGACGGCGCCCTGGCTGATGCCTGCGTTCGCGATCACGACGTCGGGGCAGCCGTGCGTCGCGATGAACGACGCGGCGGCCGTCGCGAGCGCGTCGGCGTCGCGCACGTCGGCGGAGTAGACGGAGATGGACAGCTTCGGAAAGCGTCGCGCGAACGCATCGAGGGCATCGGTGCGTCGCGCGACGAGTGCGAGCGTGGCGCCCTGGCGGGCGTATTCCTCGGCCATCGCGAGGCCGAGGCCGCTCGATGCGCCGGTGATGAAGACCTTCAGCGGAGTAGTCATGCCGGCGCGCGGGCGGGGATCAGAGCTTCTTGTCCTGAACCTGCTTCACGAGGAAGTCGAGCACCTGGGCGGTACCCGGGATGCTGTTCGCGTAAGCGGGGCCCGTCTTGTACTTGCCCTGGACGACGACCGTCGGCACGCCGTCGATCGCGTAGTCCTTCAGCAGCTTGGCCGACTGGTTCACTTCGCCCTGCACGCTGAACGAGTTGTACGCGTCCATGAACTGCTTCTTGTCGACGCCCTGCGTGGCCAGGAAGTCGGCCTGCGCCTGCGGCGTCAGCAGGTAGTTCTTCTGCTTGTGGATCGCGTTGAAGATCGCCGGCGTGACCTTCTCGGAGATGCCGAGCGCGGACACCGCGTAGAACAGCTTCGAGTGCGGGACGAAATCGTCACGGAATGCGACCGGGACGCGCTTGAAGTCGATGTTGCTGCCCTGCTTCTTCACCCAGGCCTCGATCGTCGGCTCGAATTCGTAGCAGTGCGGGCAGCCGTACCAGAAGAACTCGATCACCTCGACCTTGCCGGCCGGCGCGGACACCGGCTGCGGCGACTTCATCACCTCGAAGTCCTTGCCGGCGACCGGCGCGGCGGGCGAAGCCTGCGCGAGGCCGGCGGCCAGGCCCAGGGAAAGAAGGAGCGTGCTAAGCAGTTTTTTCATGTTGTGAACGTCGAATCAGTTGCTCGGGTTACGGAACGTAACGGGTTCTGAGTGGGCTCGGCCGGTTGCTTACTGCTTCGTGAAACGGATCACCGCCGTGTCGACACCTGCATCGGACAGGCGCTGGCGGGCCGAGTTCATATCCTCGAACTTCGAGAACGGGCCGACGCGCACGCGGAAGTACGTCACGCCGCTGACATCGCGCTTCGACACCTTCGACTCGAAGCCCTGGAAGCCGAGGCGCGCGCGCTGCTGCTCGGCGTCGCCTTCCGTCTTGTACGCGCCCACCTGCAGGAAGTAGCCGGTATTCGCGTCGTTCGCGGTCGGCGGCTTCGCTGCCGCGGCGGCCGTGGCCGACGAGGTCGGCTTCGGCGTGTTCGCGGCCAGTTGCTGCTGTTGCTGCTTTTGTGCGGCGGCTTGCTGCGCCTGCTTCTGCGCGGCGAAGCGTGCGAGGTCGTCCTCGCCGCCTTGCTGCTGTTGCTGCGCCTGCTGCGTCTTCTTCGGCGGCGGCGTGGTGTCGGCCGGCTTCGGCGCGACGGCGACGCCGTTGCCCGACGACGCATTGTTCGACGCGGTCGTGCCGTTCGAGCTGCCGGTATTGTTCGAGCCGCTCGAGCCGTTGGCCGACGGCGGCACTTCGACGATCTGCGGTTCGGGCAGCAGGCCGCCCTGGGTCTGGTTCGCGGCCTGGCCGGGCGCGGTGTTCGGCGGTGCCGACTGGGCGGCCTGCGGCACCGGCTGGCCGGGCGTCTTGCCCTGCAGCGCACGGTTCGGATCGAACTGCTGCGGCTGGCTCGCGCCGTTGTCGGCCGGCGGCGGCGCAACCTTCGACACGAACGGCGACGGGGAACGCGTGATGTAGAGCGCCACCACCACCGCGATCGCGAGGCCGACGATCAGGCCCAGCACGATTCCAAGAAATGTCCCTCCGGCTTGTTTCGATTGTTTCGAAGTGCGGCGTGGTTGTGCCATTGCTTGAGTCACCTGCAAAAAGAATCGTGAAAAGGCTGCGGCGGGCGTCCGACGGCGGGTATCCGACGGCGGGCGCTGCCACGGCCATTCGCTGCCCGGTTCGGGCCGCTTGCGTCGTTACATCTTGGCGGGCGCGGACACGCCGAGCACCGCCAGACCGTTCTCGAGCACCTGCCGGGTCGCGGCGAGCAGCGCGGCGCGCGCATTGCGCGGCGCTTCGTCGTCCACCAGCACGCGCTCCGCATTGTAGAACGAGTGGAATTCACCAGCGAGGTCGCGCAGGTAGAACGCGACCGCGTGCGGCGCCAGCTCGTTCGCCGCGTGCGTAAGCATGTCCGGGTACTCGGCCAGCTTCTGCATCAGCGACGCCGCCTGCGCGCTCGTCAGCTGCGACAGGTCGGCGCCCGGCAGCTGCGCGACGTCGACGTTGTAGCGCGCCTTCAGTTCGTTGAGCACCGAGCAGATCCGCGCATGCGCGTACTGGACGTAATAGACCGGGTTCTCGTCGTTCTGTTTCAGCGCGAGGTCGATGTCGAACACGAACTCGGTATCGGCCTTGCGCGAGATCAGGAAGAACCGCACCGCGTCGCGGCCGCGCGTGATGGTCGCTTCGTCGATCAGGTCGGGCGCCGCTTCCTGGCCCGCCGCCGCGCCGCCCGACCATTCGATCAGGTCGCGCACCGTCACGTAGCTGCCCGCGCGCTTCGAGATCTTCACTTCCTGGCCGTCGCGCATCACGGTGACCATCTTGTGCAGCACGTAGTCGGGGTAACCCTTCGGGATCCCGATGTGCAGGCCCTGCAGGCCGGCCCGCACGCGCGCGATCGTGCCGTGGTGGTCCGAACCCTGGATGTTGATCACCTTCGTGAAGCCGCGCTCCCACTTCGTCACGTGGTACGCGACGTCCGGCACGAAGTACGTGTACGTGCCGTCCGACTTGCGCATCACGCGATCCTTGTCGTCGCCTTCGTCGGTCGTGCGCAGCCACAGCGCGCCGTCCTGTTCGTAGGTCATGCCGGCCTTGATCAGCGCGTCGACCGTCTTCTCGACGCGGCCTTCGCTGTACAGCGACGACTCGAGGTAGTACTGGTCGAACTTCACGCCGAACGCCTGCAGGTCCATGTCCTGCTCGCGACGCAGGTACGTGACCGCGAACTTGCGGATCGCGTCGAGATCCTCGACGTCGCCCGTGCCCTTGACCGGCTCGCCGTCCGACGCGGCGACCGTTTCGCCTGCCAGGAAGTCGCGTGCGATGTCGGCGATGTACTCGCCGTTGTACGCGGCTTCCGGCCAGCCCGCGTCGCCCGGCTTCAGCCCGCGTGCGCGCGCCTGCGTCGAGATCGCGAGGTTGCCGATCTGCACGCCTGCGTCGTTGTAGTAGAACTCGCGGTGCACCGCGTAACCCTGGCTCGCGATCACGTTCGCGAGTACGTCGCCGAGCGCGGCCTGGCGGCCGTGGCCGACGTGCAGCGGGCCGGTCGGGTTGGCCGACACGAATTCGAGCAGCACCTGCTTGCCTTTCTCGCGATCCGACGTGCCGAACGCGCGGCCCTGGTCGAACACGGCGGCGATCACCGCCTGCTTCGCGGCGGCCGACAGGCGCAGGTTGATGAAGCCGGGGCCGGCGATCTCGGCGGCGTCGACGAGGCCTTGCGCGCCCGGCTGGGCGGTCAGGGCGGCGACGATCTGTTCGGCGAGCTGACGCGGGTTCGTGCCGAGCGGCTTGGCGAGCTGCATCGCGACGTTGCACGCGACGTCGCCGTGCGCGGCGACCTTCGGGCGCTCCAGCGTGATGGTCGGGGCGACGAATGCCGCGTCGGCGCCTTTCAGCGCGTGTGCGACCTGCTTGACGCTATCCGCGAGCAGGGCTTCGAGGGTCTGTTTGTGTGCTGGCAGCATGCTGGTAGAAGGCTTCGTTGGTGGCAGCCGGAAACGCCGGCCCGCCGGCGCGCTTTTTAAGCGCGCGTTTCAGGGATCGCAGAATTTTAACAGGTGCTAATATGCCGCTCAGGCGGCCCGCGTCCGCGAGGCCGGACGCCGGTCTGCCGGCGTTCCCCAACCGCGCCGCGCAGGCACAACAAGATGAAAAGGGAATTGTCATGATTACGTTCAAGAGCAAGGCGGCACAGGATCTCGACGTGCTGAAGGATTTCGCCGTGTATGTGCTGGGTCTCGTCGGCAAGCAGCTGGGCGAGCGCGGCGTGATTACGCACGACGAGCTGGACCACGCGATCGCCAAGCTGGAAGGCGCCGTTGCGCAGGCGAAGCAGGAGCGCGCCGAGCATGCCGGCCATTTCCACGAGGACGAAGCCGACCACGCGCACCACGAAGTGCCGCCGAGCCTGGCCCAGCGCGTCGCGCCGTTCCTCACGATGCTGCGCGAAGCGAAAGCCGGCCAGGCCGACGTGCACTGGGGCTTCTGAGCGTCCTTGCCCGGCGGTCCGAAAGGATCGAAAGGCAGAAAAAAGCCCGCTTCCGAGCGGGCTTTTTCTTTTGTCTGACGATAGCGGGTGCCGATGCGCCCGACGAAGGGCCGGTCAGAGCTGCGGCGCAAGCGCGCGGCGCGCGTCGTCGAGCGACAGCGCCATGCGCCGCGCGTAGTCCTCGAGCTGATCCTGTCCGATTTTCCCGACCGAGAAATACGTGCTGTCCGGATGCGCGAGATAGAAGCCCGACACGCTTGCGGCCGGCAGCATCGCCAGCGAGTCGGTCACGCTCATGCCGATCTCGTCCGCGTGCAGCACGTCGAACATGTCGCGCTTCACGAGGTGGTCGGGGCAGGCCGGGTAGCCGGGTGCCGGGCGGATGCCCGCGTACTTTTCCGCGATCAGCGCATCGTTGTCGAGCGTCTCGCCGCTCGCATAACCCCACAGCTCGCGCCGCACGCGCGCGTGCATCGCTTCCGCGAACGCTTCCGCGAAGCGGTCGGCGAGTGCCTTCAGCATGATCGCGCTGTAGTCGTCGTGGTCGGCTTCGAACTGCTTTTCCTTCACGTCGACACCCAGGCCGGCCGTCACCGCGAACATCCCGATGTAGTCGGCGACGCCCGATTCCTTCGGCGCGATGAAGTCGGCGAGCGAGCGGTTCGGCCGCATCACGCCGTCGACCACCGGGCGCACGCTCTGCTGGCGCAGGTTGCGCCACGTGAGCAGCACCTCGCTGCGCGACTCGTCGCTGTAGATCTCGATGTCGTCGTCGTTGACGGTATTCGCCGGCAGCAGCGAGATCACGCCGCTCGCGGTCAGCCAGCGGCCCTGGATCAGGCGCGCGAGCATCGATTTCGCGTCGGAGAATACGCGGCGCGCCGATTCGCCGACGATCTCGTCGTTCAGGATCGCCGGGTACGGGCCCGCGAGATCCCAGGTCTGGAAGAACGGGCCCCAGTCGATATAGTTCGCGAGCTCGTTCAGGTCGTAGTTCTTGAACACGCGGCGGCCGATGAACTTCGGCTTCACCGGCTGGTAGCCCGCCCAGTCGACCTTGGTCTTGTTCGCGCGCGCCTCGGCGAGCGTGACCATCGGCTGCGCCTTGCGGTTCGCGTGCTGGTCGCGGATGCGTTCGTAGTCGGACTTCAGCTCGTCGAGGTACTTCGCCGCGCCTTCGTCGGACAGCAGGCTCGATGCGACCGACACCGAGCGCGACGCGTCGGGCACGTAGACTACCGGGCCTTCGTAGTGCGGCGCGATCTTGACCGCCGTGTGCACGCGCGAGGTCGTCGCGCCGCCGATCAGCAGCGGGATCTTCTTCACGCGGAAGTAGTCGTCGCGCTGCATTTCCGACGCGACGTATGCCATCTCCTCGAGGCTCGGCGTGATCAGGCCGGACAGCCCGATGATGTCCGCGCCCTCGACCTTCGCCTTCGCGAGGATCTCGTTGCACGGGACCATCACGCCCATGTTGACGACTTCGAAGTTGTTGCACTGGAGCACGACCGACACGATGTTCTTGCCGATGTCGTGCACGTCGCCCTTCACGGTCGCGATGACGATCTTGCCCTTCGCGCGCACGTCGCCGCCCGCTTCCGCGAGCAGGCGCTTTTCTTCCTCGATGAACGGGATCAGGTGCGCGACCGCCTGCTTCATCACGCGCGCCGATTTCACGACCTGCGGCAGGAACATCTTGCCCTGGCCGAACAGATCGCCGACGATGTTCATCCCGTCCATCAGCGGGCCTTCGATCACGTTGATCGGGCGGCCGCCGGCCGCGGCGATCTTCGCGCGGACTTCTTCGGTATCCTCGACGATGAAGTTCGTGATGCCGTGCACGAGCGCATGCGAGAGCCGCTTCTCGACCGGCTGGTTGCGCCACTCGAGGTTCTCCTCCTTCTTCGCGCCGCCCGCCTTGAACTTGTCGGCGATTTCGAGCAGGCGGTCGGTCGAGTCGTCGCGGCGGTTCAGGATCACGTCCTCGACGCGCTCGCGCAGTTCCGCGTCGAGCTCGGCGTACACGCCGAGCTGGCCCGCGTTCACGATGCCCATGTCCATCCCCGCCTGGATCGCGTGGTACAGGAACACGGTGTGGATCGCCTCGCGCACCGGGTCGTTGCCGCGGAACGAGAACGACACGTTCGACACGCCGCCGCTCACCTTCGCATACGGCAGGTTCTGCTTGATCCAGCGGGTCGCCTCGATGAAGTCGACCGCGTAGTTGTTGTGCTCCTCGATGCCGGTGGCGACCGCGAAGATGTTCGGGTCGAAGATGATGTCTTCCGGCGGGAAGCCGCACTGGTTCACGAGCACGTCGTACGAGCGCTTGCAGATCTCGGTCTTGCGCGCGAACGTGTCGGCCTGGCCCTGCTCGTCGAACGCCATCACGACGGCCGCGGCGCCGTAGCGGCGGATCAGCTTCGCATGATGGACGAACGCCTCCTCGCCTTCCTTCAGCGAGATCGAGTTCACGATTGCCTTGCCCTGCACGCACTTCAGGCCCGCCTCGATGACTTCCCACTTCGACGAGTCGATCATGATCGGCACGCGCGCGATGTCCGGTTCCGACGCGATCAGGTTCAGGAAGCGCACCATCGCCGCCTTCGAATCGAGCATCGCCTCGTCCATGTTGATGTCGATCACCTGCGCGCCGTTCTCGACCTGCTGGCGCGCGACGGCGAGCGCCTCGTCGAACTGGCCGTTGAGGATCATGCGTGCGAACGCCTTCGAGCCGGTGACGTTGGTGCGCTCACCGACGTTGATGAAGAGCGTTCCGGACGTGACGTTGAACGGCTCGAGGCCGGCGAGGCGCATCATGTGATCGGTCATGGCGGTGCGAATTCTGGTGATGAAGGGCGTGGGGCGGTCGGGTCAGGCGTTGTCGCTGTACTGGTTCGGCCAGCGGCGCGGCTTCACGTCGGCGAGCGCCTTCGCGATCTCGGCGATGTGTTCGGGCGTCGTGCCGCAGCAGCCGCCCGCGAGGTTCACGAGCCCGGCTTGCGCGAATTCCTTCAGGAGCCCCGACGTGACGTCCGGCGTCTCGTCGAAGCCGGTCTCGGCCATCGGGTTCGGCAGGCCCGCGTTCGGGTAGCACGACACGTAGGTGTCGCACAGCTTCGCGAGCTCGGCGATGTACGGGCGCATCAGCGCCGCGCCGAGCGCGCAGTTCAGGCCGAACGTGAGCGGCTTCGCGTGACGCAGCGAGTTCCAGAACGCCTCGACGGTCTGGCCCGACAGGATCCGGCCCGACGCATCGGTGACGGTGCCCGAGATCATGATCGGCAGGCGCTCGCCGGTGTCCTCGAACAGTTCGTCGAGCGCGAACAGCGCGGCCTTCGCGTTCAGCGTGTCGAAGATCGTCTCGACGAGGAACAGGTCGACGCCGCCGTCGAGCAGCGCTTTCGCCTGCTGGTAGTACGACGTATGCAGCTCGTCGAACGTGACGTTGCGGGCGCCCGGATCGTTGACGTCCGGCGAAATGCTGGCCGTTTTCGGCGTCGGCCCGATCGCGCCGGCGACGAAGCGCGGCTTGTCCGGCGTCGCGTATTTCGCGGCCGATTCGCGTGCGAGCTTCGCCGATTCGACGTTCATCTCGACGACGAGATCTTCCATCCCGTAATCGGCCTGCGCGACGGTCGTCGCGCCGAACGTGTTGGTCTCGACGATGTCGGCGCCGGCCGCGAAGTACTGGTCGTGGATCTCGCGGATGATCTGCGGCTGCGTGATCGACAGCAGCTCGTTGTTGCCCTTGATGTCACGCGGGAAATCCTTGAAGCGCTCGCCGCGATACGCGGCTTCGTCGAGCTTGTAGCGCTGGATCATCGTGCCCATCGCGCCGTCGAGGATCAGGATGCGCGATTTCAGCAGCGCAGGCAGAGCGGCGCCGCGCGTGTAGTGCGCGTCGAGCGGGACGGAAGCGGCGAGAGGAGTCGCAGACATGGGCGAAAGACCGGCGAAGACGGGAAAACCGTCATTGTAGCCGGTGCGCATGGGCGCCGCCCGGCCTTGCGCGGCGCCGGCCGGGCCGCCAAATGAAAACCCCCGCCCGGCGAACCGGGCAGGGGCATGATCGGAGTGCTCGCGGCGCCGCGTCGATGCGCGGCGAATGGCCCGGCCGCGCGAGGCGCCGGGCCGCGGGACGTCAGTGCAGTACGACGGGCATCATCATCAGGCTGTCGAATTGTCCGAGGAATTCGTCGACTTCATCGAGCGACGGTTCATCTTCGATCAGCTGCTTCACGTGTGCGCGGAATCGTTCGGCAAGTTCGCCGTCGATGAAGATCTCGCGCTGCGCGTTCTTGTCGACGATTTCGTATCCGCCGGCATTCATCAGGTGGTGGCCGGCCTGCGGCGCGAATTCGACGACGCAGTAGTTGGGGCTGTTGTAGATCATTTGCATGGCGGCACTCCTCTTCGCAGTGGCATCTGGCCTTGTTGTCCCCTAGGTGGGGCGAGCCTTGCCGGTTTCAAGGGGCTTGCGCTGCACACCCCGTTCCCGTTTGCGTGGGGTGTATCGGTTAGAAGCCGATGTCTATGAAACGTTTCCCATTGTCGACCGGTGGACGGAAATAGTTGTTAAAGAGTGTCATCGGCGATTTCACGGAAATCTGTAATCGGTCGAAATTGCCGAATCACGCGCATTCGCGTGCGAGTTCACTGTGTGACAGGTGATGTGACAGGCGAAGACGCGGGCGGTGCAGCCGGCTGTGCAGCCGGCGGTTGCACGGCGGCGGGCGGCGCGGGTTGTGCCGGTTCGGCGGCCGGTGCGGCCGACGGTTCGGGCGCCGGTGCAGCG
>NZ_ASSI01000177.1:0-16776 GCF_000466765.1 Burkholderia sp. AU4i
CCGGCCGCGCCCGTGGGTTGTTCGTGCCGCGTCGCACGCGGCGCCGCGCGGGCGGACTCGTGCGGCTGCCGCACCGGCGTGCGCCGCGATCGCAACCGATCGCCGATGGCATTTCAGCACGTCCGGCAGCACCGCGAAAGTCCGCGCGCGCCTGTTGCGTTCAATCCGCCGATTTCGTCGTGACGGGCTGCCACGCGGCGTTCTTCACCTCGTACAGCGTCGAGCTCGGGTTCTTCAGGTCGCCCGTGTTCGTGAACGCGATCGTGCCCGTGATGCCGTCGTAGCGCGTGCCCTTCAGCGCGCCGTTGAAATCGGCCGGCTTCGTCGAGTTCGCCTTCTGCATCGCGTTGATCGCGATCCACGTCGCGTCGTACGCGAACGGCGCATACGCGAGCATGTCGACACCGTACTTCTGCCGGAATTTCGTTTCGAACGTCTTGCCCTTCGCGAGACGCGACAGCGGCTGCCCGTATTCCCACACGGCCGCGCCTTCCGCCGCGTTGCCGGCCAGCTTGATGAAGTTCGCGTTCATCACGCCGCCGCCCGCGAGGAACTGCGCGCGAATGCCGAGCTGGCGCATGCGTTTCACGAGCATCGCGGCCTGCGCGTCGAGGCCGCCGAAGAACACGAGATCGGCGTTGGTGCTCTTGATCTTCGTGAGCTGCGCGCTGAAATCCACCGCCTTGTCGTTCGTGAATTCGCGCGCGACGATCGTGCCGCCGTTCGCCTTCACGGCCTTCTCGAATTCGTCGGCTTCGCCCTGGCCGAACGCCGTGCGGTCGTCGATGATCGCGATGCGCTTCGCCTTGGTCACGCTCGCCGCATAGGCGCCTGCATTGCCGGCGTTCTGCGTATCGGTCGCGATCACGCGATACACGGTGCCGAGCCCGGCGCGCGTGATGTCGGGATTGGTCGCCGACGGCGTGATCATCGGAATGCCGGCCTTCGCGTAGATCTTCGACGCGGGCAGCGTCGTGCCCGAATTGAAGTGGCCGATCACGACGGCCACCTGCGCGTCGGCGAGTTGCTGCGCGGCCTGCACGCCGGTGCGCGGATCGCTCTGGTCGTCCTGCGACGCGACGACGAACTTCACCGGCTTGCCGCCCACCGTCGGATGCGCGGCATTCGCTTCGTCGACGGCCATGCGCACGCCGTTCTCGATGTCCTTGCCGTAGGCGGCGCCGCCTCCCGTCAGCGGGCCGGCGACGCCGACCTTGACGACCGTCTCCTGCGCGTGGGCCGCGCCCGTCTGGAGCGCGAGAATCGCGGCGGTCAATGCGACGCCGGAAAGCGAACGAATGCGGAACGTCATGACAATCCTTGTTCTGGGGGCCGGGATGCAACGCGCGACCACCGCGCGTCGGCGCCCTCTCGCGTGCCGGTCGTCTCGTCCGCTACCGGGGCGTCGTGCAACGCACCCGGCCGGTCGATCGCCGCAGCTCCGTCTCCGAAGAGCCTTTCATCGCGAAAGAGGTGAATGGATTGTGGGCAGCCAATACCCGTGCAGCAAACGAAATATCGGAACTATGTTGTGAGGATTTGTCATCAAGTTCCGCATGCGCGGCCGGCCCGCGGCCCGCGCAACCGTGAACCGCGGGCAGGCAGTTTTCATGGGAAGCGGCGCCGGCGCCCGTCCATCAAGGCCGGTCGTGGTCATGCCGGCAGCGCATCATCGTTGCGATGACGGCCCGGCCGGCCACCGCGACGCCCGCGGCGCCGCGTCATCGGTCAGTGCCGATCGGCGTCCGTCTGCTTGCGCGCCGCATCCGCCGCCTCGCCGGCCTGCTCCTGAAGCTTGCCGGCCTGCTGTTCGGCGACGCCTTCCAGTTCCGTCTTGCGGTCGCCCGTGACCTTGCCGAGCGCTTCCTTGACCGAACCCTTGACCTGTTTCAGCTTGCCTTCGATCCGATTCCTGTCCATGGTCGTCTCCTGCGATGGTTGGGGAGAACCGGCGGCGTGACGGCCAGCGCCGCACCGCCGAGTGGACAGGATCGCAAGCGGGCGCCGCGCGCGGCAGATGCGGATGCACCAGCGCGCATGGTGCATTCGTACCGACGGCGTCAGTCCTTGCCGTTCTCGCCCGCCTTCGCGCCGCGCGTGCCGTTCGCATCGGCCGCGCCGACGATCCCGCGTTCGCGCGCCCACACGATCGCCTCGGCGCGACTGTGCACGTCGAGCTTCGCGTAGATCGTCGCGACGTGATTGCGCACGGTGTTCGGCGCGAGCCCGAGGCGGCCGGCGATTTCCTTGTCGGCGAGACCGTGGCACAGCAGGTCGAACACGTCGCGCTCGCGCGCGGTCAGGTCCGACAGTTGCGCGCCCGCATCCGGCGCGTTCGCGCGCCGCACGTTCGCCAGCTTCTCGATCAGCGTGCGGCTGAACCATGACGCATCCTGCATCGCCGTTTCGATCGCGTACACGAGTTCCATCTCCGTGCGCTTGCGATCGCTGATGTCGAGCAGCGCGACGAGCAGGCAGTCGCGCCCGTGTATCGCGACGGGGTCGGCCGACACGACGCAATCGCGCACGTCACCGTCGCGCGTGCGAATCTGCACGTCGGCGTTGCGCACGTTGCCGTCGCGCGCGAGCCGGCCTTCGATGCGCTGCCACGCGCCGCGTTCGGCCCACAACCCGATTTCCTCCGCGGATTTGCCGAGCAGGTCGTCCTGCGCATGGCCCGTCATCGCGGCGAACGCGTCGTTCACGTCGAGCAATTCGAAGCGGTCGGCCGTGACGATCGCGGTGGCGACCGGCGCCATCCGGAACGCCGTCGCGAAGCGTTCCTCGCTCTGCCGCAGCGCGCGCTCGGCCTGCTTGCGCGGCTCGAGATCCATGAACGTAAACAGCATGCATGCCTCGTCGTTCATGTCGATCGGCTGCCCGGCGACGACCACGGCCTTCGTGCTGCCGTCCGCGAGTTTCAGCACGGCCTCCATCTGCGGAATCGTCGCGCCTTCGCCGAGCCGCTCGATCGCGAGCTCGCGCCGTTCGGCCTGTTCGAGCACGTCGACCTCGTACACCGAGCGGCCGAGCACGTCGTCGCGCGCGTGGCCGGTCATGTCCAGAAAACCCTGGTTGACCTTCACGTAGCGCAGGTCGTCGAGCCGGCAGATCACGGCCGGCGCCGGGTTCGCGTTGAAGGTGCGCTCGAAGCGCTCCTCGGCGCTCGCCCATTCGGTCGCGTCGTGCAGCACCAGCGCGAGGCAGTCGGGTTCGCCGGCCGCGTTCGTCAGCACGAGGCTGCGGATGCGGTGGACCCAGCTCACGGTTTCGTCGGCGGCCGATTCCACTTCGACCGTCACGTCGCTGAACTCCTCGCCCGCGATCACGCGATCCATCGGATAGTGGCCGTCGCGCACCGGATGGTTGTTCCGGTAGCGCAGCCGGAAGCGCTCGCGGTAATCGGTGACGGTCTCGCCGAGCGCCTTCAGCTCGGTCACGCCGTGCATCGCGAGCGCGGCCTCGTTCGCCCAGACGATCCGCTGGTCGGGCTCGACCAGGATCACGCCCTCGGTGAGCCCCGCGATGATCTGGTGCAGCTGGCGCCGGTCGGTATGCGACTTCAGCGCCTGTTCGTTTACCTGTTCGTTCATCGAATGGTTGTCCATGTCGTCAGCATGACCGCCGGCCCGGTTGCAGCTTCGTCGGCACGCGCCGGCCGGCGCGTGTGGCGATGATCGCGCGCCGCATCCGTGCGCGACAGGCGCGGATGCACTAACCGCCATAGTACATTCGCATCGCGTGCCGCCACCGTGCGGCATCCCGCCGATCCCCGAAGCATTCTCCGCGCCTGCTTTGCGCGCGCCGCAACCCGCGGGCGCCCCTCCTCCCCTTCACGACGCCCCCGTGCAAACGCACTAGCCGATCAGGTGAATTTGCGCGATGCCCGTGCACGTTCGACCCGGTACGCTGGTTCTGCATCGGCGCTCATGCGCTGCCATCCGAACCGCAGAGGAGAAGCACGATGAAGCTGCATCAGACACCCGATCCGACGCGGCCTGAACCGCCTCCGGACAACCCGCCCGAACCGCCGCCCGGCACCGATCCGCCGGTTCCGCTGCCGCCCGACGTGCCGCGCCCGGACATGCCGCCGCGCGAGCCCGGCTACGACACGCCGATCGCCGGGTAATGAAGTCACGCGGTAGTAACGCGCGGCACGATCCGTGCTCCACGATCGGTCCACTCACCCCATCAATCGAAGGAGAACATCAATGAACAAAATCTCGCCCCTTTCGACACTGCTCGCCGTCAGCGCGGCTTTCCTGCTTGGCGCCGCGCCGCTCACGAACGCGGTTGCGCAGGACGCATCCACCGACAACGGCGTGAAGACCGAATCGAACCAGCCCGTCACCGACACATGGATCACGACCAAGGTGAAGGGCCAGCTGGCCGCCACCGACGGCCTGAAGAGCGTCGACATCAGCGTGAAGACCGTCGACGGCGTCGTCACGCTGACAGGCGTGCTGCCGACGAAGATCGCCGTGAAGAAGGCGATCGCCGTGTCGCGCGCGGTCAAGGGCGTGAAGCACGTCGACGCATCCGGCCTGAAGGCGAAGGCCTGACCTCCCGGCGCGGCACGCCGCCGCGCTTTTTATCCCTGCACGACAAGGAGCACATGATGAACGAGGACAAGATCAAGGGCCAGTGGAAGCAGCTCACCGGCAAGCTGAAGGCCAAGTGGGGCAAGCTGACCGACGACGACCTGGCCGTCGCCGACGGCAATCGCGAGTATCTCGCCGGGAAGATCCAGGAACGGTACGGGATCGCCCGCGACGCGGCCGAGAAGCAGCTGAAGGAATTCGACCGCGAGCTGTGACACGACAGCACATTCATCCAACCGCCGCGGCGCCGACGGCGTCGCGGCCACCAGGACCTACGACATGGGCAAATACCTGATCGCCTGGCTGCTCGGCGTGCCGGTCGGACTGCTGGTGCTGTTCTTTCTGATCACGCACGTGTTCTGACGGCACGGCGCGCGGCATGCGCCGGCCGCTATGCCGCTTTCCAATTTCCACTTTCCCCAATCGCATCGATGACCGTGACGCCGCGATCCGGCATTCGCCCGATCGCGCGTATTGCGCGGCATCGCGGAGCCCCCAACGCAAATCGGGCAGGACCCCCTTGCGCCCCGCCCGATCCGCTCGTCTCTTCCGAAAGCGACGTACCGCGCTTTCGCGTCGTTACTTCGCCGCGTTCGCCGTCATCTTGAAGATGCCCTGCGCGTTGCCCGCATCGAAACGCAGGTCGGTCACCCAGCGGCGCGCCGCCTGGTCGAACGTGCGCTTGCGCGTGATGAACTCGTAGAACGAGCCCGGCACATTGCGCTTCACCGTGCCGCCGTCGCGCGTGCGGAACTCGCGCTCGACGGTATCCGCACGATACGCGGTCTGGAACACGCGGCCCGAGCGCGAACGCTCGACTTCCGGCTTCATCGGCCGGCCCTTCGCCTTCTCGTCGTCGGACAGCTTGAACACGTCGGCCACGCGGTCGGTCGCATGGTTGAACGCGTTGCCTTCGGTCGCGATCCACGCCATTTCCGCCGATTCCAGCAGCAGCGTTTCGTAATCGAGTTCGTTCGGCACATCGTGCTGGCGCGCGAACGCACCGACGATCTCCGGCAGCAGCGCGTGCGCGGCGTCGAGCGACAGCCAGCCTTCGCGCTCGACTTCCCACAGCAGCGCGACGGCCGCCGGCGACAGCGGATCGCGCGACGAGCTGACGACGTTCGTCACGGCCTGCTGGAATTCCTTCGAGAAACGTTCCGGATGCAGTTCGCTGACGAAGAACTGCGCGATTTCGTCCGGCGCGTCCTCATGCGCATACGCGCGGCCCGTCATGCCGAGCTTGTCGAGCGGGTAACGACCGTTCATGCGGAAGCCGAGCGGACGCAGGATGCGCGTGAACGCGGCCTCGCCCGGCGGCAGCGCGCCCGTATGCGGCCAGCGCACCGTGCGCAGCGCACCGTGGTCGAAATAGACCGAGCCGCCGCTTTCGATCGCGTCGGCCGTATAAGCGCGGCCGTTCGCCGAACGCTCGAGCAGCCCTTCGAACAGCGCCATGTTCATCGCCTGCGCGATTTCCGCGCGCGTCACGACACCTTCTTCCCATTCTTCCAGGATGCCCGGCATGTTCAGGGTCGAGAACAGGGCGTCGGTCTTCGCCTGTCCCAGCAGCTTCGTCAGCAAGCTCTCGATATTCGGATTGCGCATCAGGATTCTCGTCTCGGGGGACCGCCGGCAAACGTGCCGGCAACTCGTCGGCCGGCCGCCCAGCGGGCGCCTGACCTTGCGTGGGGAGCATTATTCAAAGGGTTGCAGCCGGGCGTAAAGCGAGATTAAATTGATACGTGATGAGTTTTTGGAATTATCAGCCGTTCCTCGGCCCCGCCTTCCGCCCGGCGCCGCGCGGGCCTGACCGTCAGACGAATCGAACATCATGCGCAAATTCAAGATCCCCAACATGGGCGCGCTCGTGGCTTTCGAAGCCGCCGCCCGCCACGAGAGCTTCACGCACGCGGCCAAGGAGCTGTTCCTGACGGAAAGCGCGGTCTCGCGCCAGATCGCGACGCTGGAAGCCAGCCTCGGCGTGCGGCTGTTCGCACGCGTGAAGCAGCGCGTCGTGCTGACGCGCGCCGGCAAGCTCTACGGCACGCAGGTGCGCCGCGCGCTGGAGGCGCTCGACCGCGACACGCTGTCGATCATCGCGCACGGCAGCGGCGGCGGCTACCTGGAGCTGGCGGTGCTGCCGACCTTCGCGTCGCACTGGCTAATCCCGCGCATCAAGAGCTTCTACGACCGCACGCCCGACGTGCGCGTGAACATGGGCAGCCGCACCGACCTGTTCTCGTTCGAGGACACGCACTTCGAGGCCGCGATCCACTACGGCAAGCCGACCTGGCCCGGTACGTCGTCCGACTACCTGTTCGGCGAGGAAGTCGTGCCGATCTGCTCGCCCGCGCTGCTCGACCGGCCCGTCGAGCGCGTCGAGGATCTGCTCGCCTACCCGCTGCTGCACTCGACGACACGCCCCGGCGCGTGGGCGCAGTGGTTCGAGACACACGGGGTCGAGGACATCCGCACGATGCAGGGCGTGCGCTACGAGCTGCACACGATGCTGATCAGCGCGGCCGCGGCCGGGCTCGGCGTCGCGCTCGTGCCGAAATTCTTCGTCGAGGAACAGTTGCAGCAGCTCGGCCTGGTCGTGCCGTGCGACGCGGCGACGGTCGGCGATTCGGCGTACTACCTCGTGTATCCGACGGAGTTCAGCCACAGCAAGCCGCTCGAACTGTTTCGCGGCTGGCTGCTCGAGCAGGCGAGCGCGTATGCGGCGCCGGAGTGCGCGGAAGAGGATGCCGATCTGGAGGATGACGAGGACGTCGAGTAACGGCGCGGTGGCGTCGGCGTCAGGGCACGGTGGCGTTGCAGGCATGCCGCGCCGGTACGCTGGCCTTGACGACTTTCACCAGCCGCGCGCTATCGGGCGTTTCCAGCCCCGGGCACGCGGTATACAGATCGCGGACCACGAGCGTCGCGCGCCCGTCGAGCCGGCAAACGCCATGCGGCTGCGCGGCGGGCAACCGCAGCCCGCGCCGCGCAACGTCCTGGTTCGTGAAAACGATCAGGCCCGCACGTTGCGAGCGGTCGGGCAAGCGCATCGCCGACGCATCGTCATCCTCGAACCACACGTCCGGCCCGATCGCTTCATCGTCGTAATCGACCGCGTAACGCCCCGACAGCGTGATCGTCCGGTCGACATGCACGGCATGGCATTCCGGCTCGGCATCGGCCAGGATCGGCTGCTCGTCCGCCGCGGCCGGGCCGCACGCCAGCAACAATACGGCGCACAACGTGCGGGCGCGGCCGGTCAGGTTCGATATATCAAGCGCTTGGCGGATCATGGGTAGCGAAAGGCGGGCCATCGTGACGACGACCCGCATTGTCACGCAACGCGCGCGTGATGCGTGACGAGCGTTACATGTGCCACTTCACCGTCGCGGTGAGCGTGCGCGGGTCGCCGGGCATGTTGTACAGGTCCGCATTGCCGTGCGCGGCAATGAAGTAGCGACGATCGAACAGGTTGTCGAGCGTGAGCGTCACGTCGACCTTCTTGCTGCGATAGCCGGCGCCGAGATTGAACGCGGTGAACGACGGCAGCGTGACGAGATCGCTCGCCGACGTATAACGCGCCGACTGGAACTGCATGCCGGCCGCCGCATAGAAACCGTACGGCAGTTCGCGCTTGATCCACAGGTTCGCGCTGTGGCGCGGCATCAGCCCGGGCGTGTTGCTCGCCACCGTGACGCCCGCTGCCGTCGATTGCGCCGAGCCGTCGACCGTGCCGTTCAGGTACGCGTAACCCGCATACACCGACCACGTCGGCGCGATCTCGCCGGTGAAGCCCAGCTCCATCCCGTGCACGTGCTGCGTGCCGATCGGCAACGCGTAGCCGGGATTGTTCGGATCGCCGATCTGCTGGTTGGTCTGGCGCATGTCGAACAGCGCGACGCTCGCCGTCGCCTTGCCGCCGAGGTCGAAGCGCGAGCCGACTTCATACGCGGTGGTCTTCTGCGGCGCGAGCGCGGCGCCGTTCGCGAACGCGCCGGCACTGATCAGCGTATCGGCGAGCGGCGAGAACGACTGGCTGAACGACCCGTACAGCGTCAGCCAGTCGAGCGGTTCGTAGATCAGCCCGACGCGCGGGCTCCACGCGTGATCGGTACGGTCGAGGTTGACGTTCGACGACGTGTAGTCGTGGCGGATCTGGTTCAGGTAGTCGAAACGCAGCCCCGCGAGCACCTTCCAGTGCTCGGTCAGCGAGATCAGGTCCTGCGCGTAGACGCCCGCGAGCCCGATGACGGTCGACGCGTTCGTCTTCGCCCGCGCGCCGGTCGGCACGCCGGGCAGGATCACCTGCTGCGGATTGAACAGATCGTAGGTCGCGACCTTCGACACGCTGTAGATCGTGTCGAACTTCTGCTGCTGCGACAGCTCGAGCCCGTACAGCAGCTCGTGGCGCATGCCGAACAGCGAGGTCTTCTGCGTGAGCTCGAACAGGCCGTCGATGCCGTGGTCGGTGCGCTGGCGCGTCGACTGGTCGAGCGTGACGACCGGGTGCGCGGCGGTCTTGATCGGCTCGTACGTCACGTAGTTCTTGCGTTCGAGCGAGAAGTCGTACGCGCGGATCGCGCCGTGAAACGACAGCGAATCGCTGAAGCGGTGATCGAGCGACACCGTCGCGCTCTTCGCGGAGATGTCGTTGTACGAGCTGTTCGCCGCGTCCGCCGAGCCGTAATACGTGTTGATCGGCACGTCGACCGGCCGGCCGAGATACGCGGGCAGCCCCTGGTCTGACGTGCGGCGGTCGTGCAGGTAGTCGAATTCGACGTTCAGCACCGTGTCGCGATCGAGCTTGAACTGCGCGGACGGCGCAATCGCCTGGCGGTTGAGCTGGAACTGGTCGCGGAAACTGTTCGAATTCTCGGCCGCGCCGGTCATGCGGAAACGCGCCGCATCGTTCGCGTTCCAGCCGAGGTCGAATTCGCCGCGCCGCTCGCCGCGCGTGCCGAGCGTCACGCCCACGTCGCGCACCGGGTTCGCTTCAGGCCGCTTCAGCACGCGATTCACGATGCCGCCCGCCGAGCCGCGCCCGTACAGCACGGCCGCTGGCCCCTTCAGCACCTCGACACGATCGACGTTCGACAGGTCGCGGTAGTACAGCGCGTCGTCGCGGATGCCGTCGACGTACTGGTCCGTGATGCTGTTGAAGCCGCGGATCGTGATCTGGTCGCGCTGGCCGTCGCCGACCGAAAAACCGACGCCCGGCACGTTGCGCAGCGCATCCTGCATCGACGTCGCGTTCTGGTCCTCGATCACCGCGTGCGGAACGACGTTCACCGTCTGCGGCACGTCCATCAGCGACATGTCGGTCTTGGTCGCCGCGCGCGAGTGGCCGCCGTCGTACGACGCATGCTCGGCAGCCGCATTGACGGAGATCGCGGGCAGGGTCGCCGCAGTGTCGCTCGCCTGCGCGAATGAGGTGCGTGCGCCGGCCAGCGACGTGGCGATCAGAAGCGCATGGCAGGCGCTCTTGTTGAGTTTCATCGTGAACGTAGGGGCTGAAGGAAAAACGGCGAACGAAAACGCATCCGGCCAGCGCGCGCATCACGCGGCGAATCGACCGACGAAGCGTTCCGTGAAAGAGACGATGCGCGGGGGATCTCCCCGTCGCATCCGCCGGCCGACGCACAGCCGGCGCGGGTGGCTGCCGGCCGGCGAAACCGGCTCGAAACAAGCCGCGACGTTCTGTCGCGACTTGTAACGGAGCGAAATATTAAACGAGAATGATTCGTGTTTTTAGTAAATTTTCGACGTGTCGCCTGCCCGCAACGTGCATGCGCTTGGCGCTCTGCATTCCTGACGAATACCTTTCTATTTCGCGCTTTGGTGCGGCTTTGGCGTAATTAAAACGAAAGAAACTCATCCCCCCGATCGGGCGATGAAGGGCCGGGCACCAGGCGGGATCGGGATTTGACGACGAAGAGACTGGAGAGGATCACGAAGCATCCGTCGAAGCAGACGGCATGCATGCGAAGTCCGGTGCGCGCCGGACCGGGCAACCCCGACCCGGCGCTCCGGGCAGCCGACCTCGCATCGGCGGTGCGGCGGATCTTCTTCTGTTCACTGCGTGTGCTCTCAGGTTCGCTACATTTTTTTCTTCGCCGCGCCGAGCCATTATCCGCGCAATCCGGCCACAGGGAAACGTTTGCGGGTGCCTGCAGCGTGTTATATCCAGCATTCCGCAACAGTCTTTCCGGATGCTTTCAAGGCATGCGGCACGATTCGGCAAATCTTGCATTCACGCCGGCGTTCCTTTTTAATGGAACTGGTTCCATTCGCTGATTCGGCCATGTTTCCCCGTGACGCTTCGTCGTGCGCGCGTCATCATGCCGATTCAGGATCGAGGATCGCTCAGCTCAGGATTCGCATCGCCCGTCCTTCCCGGACACCCCGTCAAACGAGACCGTCATGCCCGATTCCGCCTCCCTGCAACAGCTGTTTCCCGCCCTTGAGGACATCCCCGCCGAGTACCGGCTCGCTTCGCCGATCCACCAGCGCGTGTCGCTCGTCGACGGCGAATTGCGCCCGTGGGACGGCGCGACCAAGACCGTGCTGTCGCCCGTGTGCGTGCGACAGGCGGACGGCAGCGTCGAGCAGGTCAAGATCGGCAGCTATCCCGTGATGGGCGAGCCGGAAAGCGACGCGGCGCTCGACGCCGCGGTGCGCGCGTACGACTCGGGCCGCGGCGAGTGGCCGACGATGAAGGTCGAGCAGCGCATCGCGTGCATGCAGGACTTCATCAAGCGGATGGTCGCGCAGCGCGAACTGGTGGTGAACCTGATCATGTGGGAGATCGGCAAGAGCCTCGCCGATTCGCAGAAGGAGTTCGACCGTACCGTCACGTACATGACGCAGACGATCGACGCGCTGAAGGAGCTCGACAACGCGAACTCGCGCTTCGTGATCGCGGAAGGCACGATCGGCCAGATCCGCCGCACGCCGCTCGGCGTCGTGCTGTGCATGGGCCCGTACAACTATCCGCTGAACGAGACGTTCGCGACGCTGATCCCCGCGCTGCTGATGGGCAACACCGTGGTGTTCAAGCCGCCGCAATACGGCACGCTGCTGTTCGAGCCGCTGCTCGAGGCGTTCCGCGACGCGTTCCCGAAGGGCGTGATCAACACGATCTACGCGCCCGGCGCGGTGGTCGTGCCGCACATGCTCGCGTCGGGCAAGATCAACGTGCTCGCGCTGATCGGCTCGAGCAAGGTGGCCGACCACCTGAAGAAGCAGCACCCGAAGTCGCACCGGCTGCGCGCGATCCTCGGCCTCGATGCGAAGAACGCGGCGATCGTGCTGCCCGACGCCGATCTCGACCTCACCGTGAAGGAGTGCCTGCTCGGCGCGCTGTCGTTCAACGGCCAGCGCTGCACCGCGCTGAAGATGCTGCTCGTGCACCGCTCGATCGTCGACGAATTCCTGAAGCGCTTCACCGCCGCGCTCGAGCAGCTGAAGATCGGCATGCCGTGGGAGAAGGGTGTCAGCATCACGCCGCTGCCCGGCATGCATCGCACGGCCTACATGACGGACGCGATCGACGACGCGAAGGCCAGGGGCGCGCAGGTCGTCAACCATTCGGGCGGCGAGTTCAGCAAGACGCTGTTCTATCCGGCCGTCGTGTACCCGGTGTCGGAAGGAATGAAACTGTACCGCGAGGAACAGTTCGGGCCGATCATTCCGGTCGCGCCGTTCGACGACGTCGAGACGGCGCTCGACTACGTGACGACGTCGGATCACGGCCAGCAGGTCAGCATCTTCGGCTCCGATCCGGTGCAGATTGGCGCGCTCGTCGATCCGCTCGTGAACCAGGTGTGCCGCGTGAACCTCAACTGCCAGTGCCAGCGCGGGCCCGACGTGTTCCCGTTCGCGGGCCGCAAGGATTCGGCGGAAGGCACGCTGTCGGTGAGCGACGCGCTGCGCGCGTTCTCGATCCGCTCGATGGTCGCGGCGAAGCAGACCGACAGCAGCAAGCAGCTGCTCGATTCGATCGTGTCGGATCACACGTCGAAGTTCATCAACACGGGCTTCATTTTCTGAGTACGGCGGCCGCGCGGCACGGCTCGCTCACTCGCGAGCCGCTTGCGCCGGCCGTGCGCCCACATGTCGAGCGCATGCGCTACACGTTCGACACCAGCAGCCGAATCCCCGCCACGCCGAACACGACGGCGAGACACGCTTCCATCGCGCGCCGGCCGCGCACGTACAGCCGGCGCGCGCCGTTCATCGAGAACACGAGCGCATAGCCGCCGAACACCAGGCACCCGATCACGAGGCAGCCCGGCACGACGGCGCCGTGCGACGCGCCCGCGCCATTCGACGACAGCGCGACGATCGACACCCACACGAGGATCGCCTTCGGATTGGTCAGGTGCAGCATTGCGCCGCGTACGTAGAAACGCGCCAGCCGTTGCTCGCCCGCTGCGTTCAGCGACGTCGCCGCCTTGCCCGACCATGCCGTGCGCCCCGACTTGAATGCCAGCCACATCAGGTACAACCCGCCGAAGATCTTGATCGCGACCAGCAGCTTCGACCACGCCAGCAGCGCGGCCGACACGCCGAGCGCCGCCACCGTCGCCCAGACCATCGACCCTGAAATCACGCCGAGCGCAAACGCGAGCGCCGCCTTGCGGCCCTGGTTCGCGGCGACCGACATGATCGCGAGATTGCTCGGCCCGGGGCTGGCCGTCCCGATGAAATAGGCCGTGTAGGCCAGCAGCAGGTTGGCCGAGAAAAAAGAGTGGACGCTCATGTCAAACCTCGCAGGGATGATCAACGCATTGTTGGCAAACGCGCGCCGTCTGCCCATGGACAATTGGCCGGCAATTTGCTGGGCCAGTTGGACAGGTCGTGCAGCCGGCTCGCCGTGGGCGAATCCGTCTCGGTTTTGAAACACCCGCCACGTTCGCCGCCGGTTTTCGCCGCCGGTGGCGGCCATCCCGCAGCGCCGCCTCCGGCCGGGCGAACGCCTGACAGGCGCAGGCGGCAGGCGCGCGGCTGCCCGTTTCGTCGGCCCGCCATGGAACGCGCGACGCAATTTATCCCCGCGTTACGTTACATCCGTGAAGCATTTCGCTTCGCCGGACCGCCCCGCGCACCCGACATGCATCGCGCCGCGCAGATAGACGGCCTCCTCGATCGCCGCCACGATCCAGTATCGGCGGGACTCGCCGCCCGGCATCGCACCGTCGCTCAACATTGCTCAACAATCGCCCCGCTGCGCTGGTACGGAACCTGCATTCCATTCGGGCGAGACAGCCGCGCCGGTCATCGCGCGGACACAAACCCACCCTCGGGCGCGTCCAGTGGATACGCCCGAACGATTCGCGCAAGCAACGAGGCCCTTCATGGATGCGCTGCCCAATTCGTCCGACACGTCGTTCCAGCTCTTTCTCGCGAAACTGCTCGAACAGCCGTTGCCCGACTGGACCGAAAAACAGCAGATGGAACTCGAGATGGCGCGCTCGCTGTCGACCGAAATGGTCCACCTCGCCGAGGACATGCGCGGCCGCACGCCCGATCTCGCGCGCTGCCTCGTGCTGCTCCGCTACGCGAAGGTGCTCGACTTCATGCTGACGTCGCTCGCCGCGCACCGCGACATTCATCCGCAGACGCTGCGCACGCTGTTCCGCCTCGCGAACCTGAAAGTCGACGATGCGTATCCGGCCTGAGCCGGCACGACGCAGCGGCTGCCGCGGGCGGCAAGCACGGCCACGGCGGCCATTCCCGATTCGTGCGCACGCCCGATAATCTCGCCGCATGAGCATCAGGAACCGGACATCCCGGCTGGCCGGCGCGCTCGGCGTGTTCGTGAAACGCTACGGGCGCAAGGCTCAAAAGCATCTCGACCCGAACGACCGCCGCTACGATCGCGACGTCGAGCGGGCGATGCGGCGCATGTCGCCCGCCGACCTGTCCGCTCTGCTCGCCGGCGACGACGACACCGCGAACGACACCCGGGCCGGTTTCGCCGACACGAGACGCACGCCGTGAACGCCGCCGACTTCGACCGGATCTGGCCGGCCATCTGCGACACCCCCGCCTGGTCGGTGACGAAAGGCCAGGGCAGCTTTCTCACGTTCGAATTCGGGCAGCCCGCGCTGCATGTCAGGGAGCCGCTCGCCGGCTCGCCGGGCCTGTCCGCGGCGTCCCGGGACAGGCTCGCGTCGCGGCACGTGACGGTCGCCGGCAGCGGGCATCTGTGGATCTGCTACTGCCACTGGTCGATCGCGCTCGACGGCCTCGAACTCGCGCACAGCGAATCCCGCTCCGGCGACATCGCCGCCGCCGTGCAACGTCTCGACGGACAGATCCTGCAATCGGTCGCGCCGCACGCCCAGCCGGGTTCGTGGGCATTCGACTTCGACCTCGGCGGCAAGCTGACGACCTGGCCATACGGCGACGACCCGGCCGACGAACAGTGGCATCTCTACGACCGGCGCTCGGGCAACGTGCTCACCGCCCGCGCGGACGGCACCTGGTCGTATGGCCCGGCGAACGCGCCGCCGGAAAGCGGATCGCCCGGTTCCGGATAGCCGCCGCGCGCGCGCCGCCTCCGCTTCCGGCAGCACGCCGGCCTGATGCCGTGCATCAGCGTGACGAGCGGCCCCGCACCGCAAACGGAGGTACAATCGCGCGCCATGAACGCACTTCGCCGCTTCCTGCTCCGGCCAGGCGTCGCGCGACAGCTTCTGTGGGGGTTCCTCCTCGTGACGCTGCTGTCCCGCGCGCTGATGTCGGGCGCCGTGATGCTCGATCCGGACGGTCCGGATGCGGGCTCGGTGGTGCTGTGTTCGGGCCGCGGCCCGCTGATCGTCGACGTGGCCGCGCTGGCGGCCCGTTTCGATGCCGGCGCGCCGATCACGCCGGCCAACGATGCGCTCGCGCTCGCCGATGCGCTCAAGCATGACGCGCACGCCGACAACCCGGCTTCCGCCGGAGGCGGCGACAGCCTGTGCGCATTCGGCGCCGCGCTGTTCACGGCGCTCGCGTCGTTCGTGCTGCTGGTGCTGCTGTTTCCGGGCGCCGTCCCGCGGCGCTTCCGGATTCACGTCGCCCCTCTTCCGTTCGTGCGATCGATCTTCGACGATCGCCCTCCTTCCCGCGCGCCTCCCCTGTTCTGCTGACGGTTCCGCCTCGCGGCCCGCGCGCATCGATATGCACGGGCCTGCACGCCGTTCGTCTCATACGACCTGATTCAAGCGTTCATCCGCCTGCCCGCACCGCGCGGGCGACGCCGTCATGCGCACCGTCCGCGCATGGCGCCGCGCCGCCCGCTCCGTCGCTGCGCGCAGGCGGGCGCAACGCACGTTGACGTCCGCCGGCACGCGCCGGCGTGGCCGCTCAACGAACACGAGGAGCTGACACCATGTCGACCACCGTCGAGCGGGCCCTCTCGCCCGCCCATTCCGCCCACGCGGGTTACCGGACGCTCTGGCGCTGGCACTTCTATGCCGGCCTGTTCGTCATGCCTTTCCTGGTGATCCTCGCGATCACGGGCACGCTGTATTGCTTCCAGCCGCAGATCGAGCCGCTGCTGTATCCGCACCGGCTCGTCGTCGAGCCGCGCGCCACGCCGCGCCTCGATCCCGACGCGCTGCTCACGAGTGCACGCACCGCAATGCCGGCCGGCGCGACGCCGGTTTCCGTCCAGGTCTCGACCGCGCCGGACCGCAGCGCCGAGTACGTATTCCGGCTGCGCGACGGCAGCCGCGAGAGCGTGTACGTGAACCCGTACGACGGTAGCGTGCTCGGCACGCTGAGCGTCGAGAACCGCTTCATGCAGATCGACCGGATGCTGCATCGCAAGCTGCTGCTCGGCAAGACGGGCGAACTGCTGATGGAGCTCGCCGCGTGCTGGACCTTCGTGATGATCGGCACCGGCATCGCACTGTGGTGGCCGCGCGGCACGGCGCGCGTCGGGCGCGCATTGCGGCCCGACCTGTCGCTGCGCGGCCGGCCGCTGTGGAAAAACCTCCACGCGACGGCCGGCATCTGGCTCGCGGCCGGCACGGTGGCGTTCATCCTGACGGGGCTGCCGTGGTCGGGTTCGTGGGGCAAGAATTTCAAGGCGCTGGCCGCGACCGTGAACCTCGGCGCGCCGGAAGGCGCATGGGGCGGCGCGTCGGTGCGCTCGACGCGCCCGGGTGCCGCCGCGGCGCCC
>NZ_ASSI01000178.1:0-10688 GCF_000466765.1 Burkholderia sp. AU4i
GGCGAGCGTCGTCGCGCCGCCCGGCGTCACGGTGGACACGATCACGAACAGCATCAGCGGCAGGTAGTCTCGGAACGGCACGGCAGCTCCCGGTTGGCGTCGTCGAAGCCCTGTTTTACGCGCGATCCCGCCATTACGACAGCGAAAGCTTTTTATGCCTGTCATTAGCGCCCATAATGCGTCGCATGGCACGTCATCTCGACCTCGCGCTGCTGCGCGCCTTCGTCACGGTCGCCGATCATCGCAGCATGACGGCGGCCAGCCGCGCGCTGCACCTGACGCAAGGCGCGATCAGCCAGCAGGTTGCACGGCTCGAAACGCTGGCCGGCCCGCTGTTCGTCCGCGAGCACCGCAACCTGCTGCTCACGGCGGACGGTGAGCGGCTGCTCGAGCAGGCGCGCCGGCTGCTCGCCGTGCACGATGCGCTGCTGGCCGACATGACGGCCGGCGCGGTCGACGGCACCGTGCGCCTCGGCGCGCCGCAGGATCTCGTCGGCACCTGTCTCGCGCCGATCCTGAAGAGTTATGCGCAGGCGCATCCGCAGGTCGCGCTCACGCTCGTGTGCGAGGCGTCGCCGGAGCTGCACCGGGGGCTCGCGCAGGGCGAACTCGACGTCGCGCTGATCGAGGCGCCGGTCGGGCCGTCACGCGGCGAGTGCATCGCCGTCGACCGCCTGGTCTGGGTCGGTGCGAAAGGCGGCACCGCGTACCGGAACACGCCGCTGCCCGTATCGATGGTCGCGCCGACCTGCGCGTTCCGCCCGACGGTGCTCGACGCGCTGCGCGGCTGCGATCGCGCGTGGCGCACCGTGTTCGAGAACGGCAGCATCGACGCCACCACCGCGACCGTGCGCTCCGACCTCGCCGTGACCGCGTGGCTCGCGTCGACCGTGCCGGCCGACCTCGACATCCTGCCGGCCGGCAGCGGCCTGCCCGCGCTGCCGAACTTCGCGATCAACCTTCATCTGCCGCGCGGCCAGCACACGCCGGCCGCGACGGAACTCGCGCGCCACCTGCGCAACGGCTTCGCGCGCTTGCGTGCGGCCGCATAGGCCCGACGCTACACGGTGCCCGGCTCCTGCGGCGCCGGCGTCGTGCCGGCGGCCTCGAGCGCCTGGTGCAGCGTCGGGAAGATGCACGACGCGCCGACGATCTCCGTGATCCGGTGGCGATCCATGTCCGCGCGCAGGTAGCGGTTGACACGCCCGAACAGCACGCCGATCCCGCGCGCGTGCAGCATCCTGACGAGATCGGTCAGCGTGCGCGCGGCCGAATAATCGATGTCGGTGACGGCCCCCGCATCGACGACGAACCAGCGCGCCGGCACCGGCGCCGCATCGACGAGCTCGGTCACTTCGGCGGCGAACAGGTGATCGTTCGCGAAAAACAGGTCGGAGCCGAACCGGTAGACGATCAGCCCCGGCGCCGTCATCGCCCCCCGCCGCGTGGGCACCGGCTGCCACCTTCCGTTCCCTTCGACCGGTTCGAGCACCATCGTGTGCGGCTGGTAGCTGTGGCGCACGTGCCGCATCAGCGACAGCGCGACGGCCAGCAGGATGCCGTGCTCGACACCGACCGTCACGACGGCCACGGCCGTGACCAGCGCAAGCGTGAACTCGCCGGGGCTTTCCTTGCGGATCGCGGCGAGGCTGCGCACGTTGATCAACCCGAGCGCGATCGTGAACACGATGCCGGCCAGCACCGCATGCGGCAGATACTGCAGGTAGGTGCTGAAGAACAGCAGCACGACGGCGACGACCGCCGCAAACGCGAGATGCCCGATCTGGCTGCGCACGCCCGCGCCGTCGGCCATCGCCGTCTGCGTCGGGCTGCCGTTGACGACGAACGCGCCGCCCACCGCCGCCGCGGCGTTCGCGGCCGCGAGGCTGAGGATGTCGGCATTGGTATCGACGTCCTCCCGATACTGCTGCGCGAACACGCGCGCGGCGGCCGCGCTCTGCGCAATGATCATCACGAAACACGACGCGGCGACCGGCACGAGATCGAGGAACTGCTGCCACGTGACGGACGGCCAGCGCAACGGCGGCAACCCGCCCGCGACCGGCCCGAGCACCGCGATGCCGTGCGCGGCGAATCCGAACATGCTGCTCGCCGCGATGCTGCCCGCGACCGCGATCATCGGCATCGGCACGCGCGGCAGGAACCGCTTGCCGGCGAGAATCGCGACGACGACGAGCGCCGCGAGCGCGAACGTCGGCCGGTTCGTGTGGACGAGATGCGTGACGACGTAGTCGAGCTGCGCGAGGCTGCGCGACGCCGGGTACGGTACGGCCAGCCCGAGCATGTCGCCGAGCATCGCGATCGACACCTGCACGCCGACGCCGGCGAGAAAACCGACCAGCACCGTGCGCGACAGGAAATCGGCGAGAAAACCGAGCTTGAAGATGCGCGCGAGCAGCAGCATCGCGGCGGTCAGCAGCGCGACCATGCCGGCCAGCGCCACGTATTCGGCGCTGCCGGCCGACGCCATCGACGACAGCCGGCTCGCGAAGATCGTCGCGGTCGCGGAATCGGCGGCCACCACCAGATGCCGCGACGCGCCGAAGATCGCGAACGCGACGAGCGGCAGGAACACCGTGTAGAGGCCCGTGACGGCAGGCATGCCGGCGATGCGCGCATAGCCGAGCACCTGCGGGATGTCCATCGACGCGAGCGAAATGCCCGCGAGAATGTCGCGGACGGCCCCGCCACGGCGGACCGGGAGGATGCCTTTCAGCAGCCGCACGCCTGACGAGCGGCTTTCGTTGGAATCTTGCATGCGTGAAGTGCGTGAATACGGGGTGACGTGGTTCGCGAAGTCGTTCGCGCATCGTGCCCCTGGCAGGCATCGCATGGCAAGTGCGCGAAAACGGCACGTGTCGCTCACCGTCGACGCAGGGCCCGCGCACCACGGCGGACGGCACGTCGACAACCCTGCGACGCCCGCATGATTGCATGGATCGCCGTGCACGCGCATTGAAGCGCACAGGCCCGCCGCAGCGGCGTCGCGCCGATTCCGGACGAACCGGCGGCGCATCCTGCAACCCGCGCGCGCACCGGCTTGCGGTGACGCGCTTTCGTCATCCGCCGTCACCCGATTGCAGAGGAGACCTGCGCAATGGTGAGCCGATCCGGGAGCCGCGCGCCGCGCATTCACGGCGACGTGCCTGGAACCCGATGGCACAATCACGGTCCCTTTCATGTGCCCTTCACCGGGCGCGCGTCGCGTCGCGGCGCCGATTCAACGCACGAGAAGGCCCCTGTTTGCCCCTATGACCCTGAACGAATCCTGGTTTGAGCCGCTCGTCGGCATCCTCATCCTGCTCGCCGCCGCCGGCGCGATCACCGCCGTCGTCCATTTCCTGCTGTTCCGCGTGGTCGCGCGGCTTGCGCGGCTTTCCGCCACGCGCGTCGACGACGCGCTGTTCGAGTTCGGCGCATTCAAGTGGCTGAACCGCATCGTCCCGTTCGTCGTGATCAAGCTCGGGCTCGGCGCGGTGCCCGGCATTCCCGATACGGCCGCGCAGGTCGCCGACAAGGTGCTGTTCGCGCTGATCGTGTTCCTCGTGACGATGACCGTGAGCGCGACGCTTTCGGCGCTCGAACACGCGCATCGCACGTACCAGCGCGACCAGCCGCGCCTGTCGCTGAAAGGCGCGATGCAGCTCGTCAAGCTCGTGATGTTCATCACGGCCGCGCTCGTCGTGATCGGCGACGCAACCGGCAAGCAGATCGGCCTGCTGCTGTCCGGCATCGGTGCGATGTCGGCGGTGCTGATGCTGATCTTCAAGGACACGCTGCTCGGCCTCGTCGCCGGCGTGCAGCTGTCTTCGAACGACATGCTGCGGATCGGCGACTGGATCACGATGCCGTCGGCCGGCGCGGACGGCACGGTCATCGACATCACGCTGAATACCGTCAAGGTCGCGAACTTCGATCACACGATCATCACGGTGCCCACGTGGAAACTGATCACCGAGAGCTACCAGAACTGGCGCGGGATGACCGAGGCAGGCGGGCGCCGCATCAAGCGCGCGCTGTTCGTCGACGCGACGAGCGTGCGTTTTCTGTCGAACGACGAGATCGAACGGCTCGAACGCCTGACGCTGCTGAAGGACTATCTCGAGGACAAGGTCGACGCGATCGAGCAATGGAACGGCACGCTCGGCGCGGCCGGCGACTGCCCGGCGAACCGCCGCCAGCTGACGAATCTCGGCACGTTTCGCGCGTATGTCGCGAACTACCTGAAGGGCCATCCGCGCATCCGCCGCGACATGACCTGCATGGCGCGGCAACTGCCGCTCACGGCCGAAGGCATTCCGCTCGAACTGTACTGCTTCACCGACACGACGACCTGGGTCGACTATGAAGCCATCCAGTCCGACCTGTTCGATCACCTGATCGCGGTGCTGCCGGAATTCGGGCTGCGCGTGTACCAGCACCCGTCGGGTTTCGACATGCGGCAGATGGCCGGCGCCGGGCAAGCCGTGCAAGCCGGGCTGCAGGCGCCGCACGCGGGATGACGCGCGACACGGCGGCCGGTCATCGGCCGCCTGCCGCCGGGCATGGCGGCGCTCACCGCGCCGCGCACTCCGACGCGAGCCGCCCGAGCACCTTCAGCGCATCCTCGATCTGCCGCGACCACGGATAGCTGTAGTTGAGCCGGATGAAATGCCGGTAATCGGTGCCGGCCGAGAACATGTGCCCGGGCCCGACCGTGATCCGCTCCGCGAGGGCCAGCGCATACAGCTTCATCGCGTCGACCTGCTTCGGCAGCTCGACCCACAGCACATACCCGCCCTGCGGCTGCGACAGCCGCGTACCCTCCGGGAAGAAGCGCCGCACCATCGCGCTCATCAGGCTCGCCTGCTGCGCATACAGCTTGCGCATGCGCCGCAGGTGAAAGTCGTAGCCGTCGTGTTTCAGGTACTCGGCGATCGCGAGCTGCTCGATCGCGGGCGTCGCGAGCGTGTTCAGGAATTTCAGCTTCTCGACCTGGTCGCGGTAGCGGCCCGGCATCGCCCAGCCGATCCGGTAGCGCGGCGACAGGCTCTTCGTGAACGACGCGCAATGCAGCACGAGCCCGTCGCGGTCGAACGACTTCAGTGCGCTCGGTGTCGTGTCGCCGAAGTGCAGCTCGTGATAGACGTCGCTCTCGATCGCCGGCACGTCGTGCTTCGCCAGCAGCTCGACGAGCGCGCGCTTGCGCGCGTCGGGCATCTGGAAGCCGAGCGGATTCTGGAAATTCGGCATCACCATGCACGCGGCGATGCGCTCGCGTTCGAGGATGCGTTCGAGCGCGTCGAGATCGATGCCGTCACCCGGGTGCGTCGCGACTTCCAGCGCACGCATGCCCATCCGCTCGATCGCGTGCAGCATCGCGTAGAACGTCGGCGACTCCACCGCGATCGTGTCGCCCGGCCGCGCGACGGCCTGCAGGCACAGGTTGATCGCCTCGGTCGCGCCGATCGTCACCACGATCTCGCCGGGTTCGACCGCGATCCCGCGCTCCGCGTAACGCCGCGCGATCTGGCGGATCAGCTCCTGGTTGCCGGGCGGCAGATCGTCGATCACGCCCCAGCGGGTGCGGCGGCGGCCGATCGTCTGCGCATAACGCGCGAGACGCTGCACCGGAAACTGCGACGCATCGGGATACGGCGAGCCGAGCGGCACCGCGTCGTCGCGCGCGATCGAACGCAGCGTCGACAGCACGAGCCGGCTCACGTCCACGGCCGACGGTTCCGCGGCCGGCGCCGACATGTGCAGTTCGGCCTCGGCGGGCACCGACGCGCGCGCACGGACGAAGTAGCCCGATTGCGGCCGGCTCTCGATCAGGCCGCGGCTTTCCAGCACGAGGTACGCACGCAGCACGGTCGTGACGCTGAGCTGCTGCTGCCGGCTCGCCTGCCGCACCGACGGAATCCGCTCGCCGGGCCGGTATACGCCACGCTCGATCTGCGCCTGGAGATCGTCGGCCAGTTGTTCGTAACGCTTCACGCGCCTCCCTTTCAACTTCCCTTCAACAACACAGTTGCGATCCGCACTGCCTGAATGGCCGAAACTGTACTCTTTTTTGAAGCGAACAGGTGTACACACAGCCGGATGGGGCCCGCGCGTACTCTGCGGCCATCGACCCCGACACCCGTTGCATCATGAAAAAGAAATCCGCTACCGCGCGCATCGAACCGTACACCCACCCGGCCGCCGGCTGGGGGGCGCTGAAGGCCGTCACGATCAACCTGATCAAGGAAAAGGTCGCCGGCGGCAACTACCGCACGCTGCTGCGCCAGAACCAGCCGGACGGCTTCGACTGCCCGGGCTGCGCATGGCCCGACCGCCAGCACGCGTCGACGTTCGAATTCTGCGAAAACGGCGTGAAGGCCGTGGCCGCCGAAGCGACCAGCAAGCGCGTGACGCCTGAATTCTTCGCCGCGCACACGGTCACCGAGCTGCTCGAACAGACGGACTTCGAACTCGAGCAGCACGGCCGGCTCACCGACCCGATGGTGTACGACGCGCAGACCGACCGCTACGTGCCGATCGCGTGGGACGATGCGTTCGAACTGATCGCGCGCCACCTGCGCGCGCTGCCCGATCCGAACCAGGCCGCGTTCTACACGTCCGGGCGCGCGAGCAACGAAGCAGCGTTCCTGTACCAGCTGCTCGTGCGGCTGTACGGCACGAACAACTTTCCCGACTGCTCGAACATGTGCCACGAGGCGACGAGCCGCGGGCTGCCGCCGTCGGTCGGCGTCGGCAAGGGCACCGTCACGCTCGACGATTTCGAGCACGCCGACACGCTGCTGATCTTCGGCCAGAACCCGGCCACCAACCACCCGCGGATGATGGGCGAGCTGCGCGAATGCGCGAAGCGCGGCGCGACGATCGTGTCGATCAACCCGCTCAAGGAGCGCGGCCTCGAACGTTTCGCCGATCCGCAAAGCCCGATCGAGATGCTGACGATGTCGGGCATGAAGATCGCATCGACGTTCATCCAGCCGACGATCGGCGGTGACTTCGCGCTGATCAAGGGGATGGCGAAGCGCGTGCTCGAACTCGACGACGCCGCGCGCGCCGCCGGTGCGCCGCGCGTGCTCGACACCGCGTTCATCGGCGAGCACACGGCCGGCTTCGACGCGTTTGCCGACGATCTTCGCAACGAAAGCTGGTCCGCGCTGACCGCCGAAAGCGGCGTGCCGTACGAACAGATCGACAGCCTCGCGCAGCTCTATGCACGCAGCGAACGCGTGATCGCGACGTGGGGAATGGGCATCACGCAGCACAAGCATTCGGTCGCGACCGTGCAGATGCTGACGAACCTGATGCTGATGCGCGGCAACATCGGCCGCCCCGGCGCCGGCCTGTGCCCGGTGCGCGGCCACTCGAACGTGCAGGGCAACCGCACGGTCGGGATCGAGGAAAAGCCGTCGCAGGCGTTCCTCGACCGGCTCGGCCACGTGTTCGATTTCGAACCGCCGCGCCACCACGGCTACGACGTCGTCGAGACGATCGAAGGCATGCTCGAAGGCCACGTGAAGGTGCTGATCGGCCTCGGCGGCAACTTCGCGATGGCGACGCCCGACACACCGCGCACGTGGGAGGGCATGCGCCGCTGCGATCTTTCCGTGCACATCACGACGAAGCTGAACCGCAGCCACCTGATCCACGGCCGCGACGCGCTGATCCTGCCGACGCTCGGCCGCACCGAGATCGACCTGCAGGACAACGTCGCGCAAGGCGTGACGGTCGAGGATTCGATGAGCATGGTCCACGTGTCGTACGGGATGAACAAGCCGGCCTCGCCGAACCTGATGTCGGAGCCCGCGATCGTCGCGCACATCGGCCATGCGCTGTTCGGCAGCGGCAAGGTCGACTGGCTCGCCTACAAGGACGATTACGCGAAGATTCGCGACGCGATCGAGGCCACGCTCGACGGCTTCTACGACTACAACACGCGCATCGCGCGGCCGGGCGGCTTCCACCTGCGCGTCGCGTCGCGCGACCGCGAATGGCTCACGCCGACGGGCAAGGCGAACTTCATCGCGCACCCGCTGCCCGCCGACACGCCGATCCAGCGCGCCCGCGCGCTGCACGGCGAACGCCTGATGACGCTGATGACGACGCGCTCGCACGACCAGTACAACACGACCGTCTACGGGCTCGACGACCGTTATCGCGGCGTGTTCGGCCAGCGCCGCGTGGTGTTCGCCAACCGCGACGATCTCGCGATGCTCGGCCTGAAGGCCGGCGAATGGGTCGACATGGAAACCGTGTGGCACGACGGCATCGAGCGGCGCGCGGACGGTTTCCTGCTCGTCGAATACGACATCCCGCGCGGCTGCATCGGCGCGTACTACCCGGAAACCAACCCGCTGGTGCCGCTCGACAGCGTCGGCGACGTGTGCAACACGCCGACGTCGAAGTCGGTACCCGTGCTGCTGCATCGCGCGGCCGCGCCGGCAGCGATCGCCGCCTGACGGAGCACGGCGATGATCGTTCGTCCGCGCGAGCACTGGCTGCGGATGCTGCTCGTCTGGAACGGGTCGGTGCTGCCGACCATCCTGCCGCAACTCGTGCTGACGCTCGCGATCAGCGTCGTCGCGGTGTGGGGCGGCGGCCGCGTGCTCGGCGAGAAAGTGCCGCTGAACCCGACGCCGTTCACGCTGATCGGCCTCACGCTCGCGATCTTCGCGGGGTTTCGCAACAATGCGAGCTACGAACGCTACCGCGAGGGCCGTCAGCTGTGGGGCGGCGTGCTGACCGCCACGCGCACGCTGGTGTCGCAGGCGCTCTGCTACGGCGCGATCGACGATGACGACGCGTCACGGCAGGCGTTCGTGCGCAAGGTCGTCGCGTTCGTCTATGCGCTGAAGCATCAACTGCGCGGCACCGATCCGTCGGCCGACCTGCGCACGCTGCTCGACGGCGCCACTTGTACGCGCATCGCCGCCGCCCGGTATGCGCCGGTCGCGATCGTTCACGAACTGCGCGAAGCATTCGCCGCGCGCGCCGACGCCGGGCATCTCGCCGATACGCGACTGTGGATGCTCGACGCACGCCTCGACGATCTCGTCGCGATGGTGAGCGGCTGCGAGCGTATCGCGTCGACGCCGATCCCGTTCTCGTACGACGTGCTGCTGCACCGGACGATCTATGCGTACTGCGTGCTGCTGCCGTTCGGCCTCGTCGATTCGATCGGCGCGGCCACGCCGTTCGTCTCCGTGTTCGTCGCCTATACGCTGATCGCGCTCGACGCGATCGCGCATGCGATCGCCGAACCGTTCGGCGACGGGCCGAACCATCTCGCGCTCGATGCAATGACGCGGACGATCGAGCGCACGCTGCTCGAACTGAACCGCGAGCCGCTACCGGCGGAAGTGACGCCCGGCAAGGCCTATCGCCTCAGTTGACGCGCGGGCCGCCGCTCGCGCGTCCCTCCGCCCGTCCGCCCTCCGCCTCTCCGCCTCTCCGCCTCTCCGCCTCTCCGCCTCTCCGCCTCTCCGCCTCTCCGTCCCTCCGTCCCTCCGTCCCTCCGCCTCTCAGTCCCTCAGTCCCTCAATCCCGGCGGCCGCGCAGGAAGCGGTCATGCACGGCCGCCGTTTCCGCGATCGTCCGCAGCAGCACGATACCGCGCAGCAGCGCGCGCCCGTCGTCGCTGTCAACCTCGGTCACGCGCCGCAACAGCACGCGGGCCGCCGCGCCGCAAGCCCGCCCGAGCCCGGCGAAATCCGCGCGCCCGACCCGCCCCCGCACCAACGCGACCGCACGGCGTGCCGCCGGCTCGCGCGCGGCCAGTTCGGCCAGCGCCAACAGGCTGTCGCCGATCGTCCAGGCCGCGAGCAAATCGCGCAGGTCGCGCTCGATGAGGGTGGCCGGCAGACGGCCCGCGAAGCCGAGCTCGCGCCCGAGACGGTCGGCCGTGCGGCTCAGCCACGCGCTCGCCGGCCACGCCCGCGGATTGCGTGCGATGCGGGCGAGGTCGCCGCGCACCGCGCTATGCAGGCGCCGCCGGCTCGCGCCGGGATCGCCGGGGAACACGAGCGCGAACACCATCGCGCCGAACGCGATGCCGAGCAGCGTGGCGAGCGCCGAATTGAGAAAGGCGGCGTCGCCGATGCGCGCCGTGTTGTCCGGCGACGTGAAATTCCAGAAGAAGATCGAGAAGCCGCTGCCGATGCCGGCCGCACGCGGATGGCGCATTGCGATGCCCGCGCCGATCGTGAACACGCCGAGGATGTACGCGAGCATCTCGAAGCCCGACACCGCCGGCAGCAGCACGAAGTTGCAGAGGGCGCCCGCGACCGCCGCGCAGGCGGCGCCTTTCAGGAAGCCGACGGTGGCGCCCACCGAGTTCGGGCGCGTCGAGAACAGCGCGCAGACCACCCCCGTGATCGCGACGAACCCGGCGCCCGACGGCCACGCCGTCACGATCCAGAACGCCGCGGCGACCAGCACCGCGATGAACGCGCGCATCCCGTTGTGCCACGCGAGCACCGGATCGTGGTGGAACGCATAACGCACCCGCGACGCCGGCGGATTCGGCAGGTCCAGCTGCGCGTTGCCCGCAAAGGCGGCGTCGAACCCGGCAAGCAGCGCCGCCAGCCGGTCAAGCGTGAGCAGGCGCGACGGGTCCGGGCCGGCCGGCTCCGCGGCCTCGGCGCGCACCGCGTCGTCCACGCGCGCCCGCA
>NZ_ASSI01000179.1:0-3099 GCF_000466765.1 Burkholderia sp. AU4i
GCATGAAAATCAAGGGGACCCCGACATAGAAGTCGGCGACGTCGCAATCGAGCTCGACGAGGAGCAGCACTTCAATCGCTATCGCGCACTCACGCTCGAATCGACATGTTATGGCGAAATGCCCGCGTTTCCTCTGGCGAACTACCGACTTTATTGCGAGCGTTACGAGTCGAAGTGCCCTGCTTTCGGGAAATTCTGGTCTAGCCCGAGCACGATCGATCAGTTCGGTCCCGCGTCGCGTCTCGGTGACCTGAAAGCACCGGGAGCGCCACGCTGGAAGCAGCGAGCCTTCTACGACTTTTTGAAAGACTTAGCACCTGACATGGTAGGTACGCGCGTGGCGCGCGTCTCGATCTGGGATACTGTAACGGTGGGAAGCGCCAGTGTATTACTAGGGGATATCCTCGATGGCCGATTCAAATATGACGCGGCTCCCGCGGTCGTTGCTCTCATCGAGAGCCGAGCCGGCGGGCATCTAAATTAGTGGAAAACGGCGATGGCGACAGACGGAAACGATTTGCCAGGCGTACACATGGATGCTCCGCGCGCATTGCGCGATCCAGCCGCGATTGCGGCTCGTCGGGCGATGCTCGGTCAATTGCACGTCGCCACGCTGACTGCGTACGTTGCGCGACTGCGGGACCAGTACCAAGAATGGGAGTTTCCCGAATTTGACCCACTCGACGGAGGCGTCGAAGCGGATATGCTGTTTCTTCTCGAAAAGCCAGGGCCGATGACGTCACCGCAGCACAAGCGGAAGGGCTCCGGCTTTATCTCGCGCGACAACAATGACCCGACGGCAGAGGCCACGTTTTGCTTCATGCAGCAGGCTGGTATCGACCGCAAGCGCACCCTGCTTTGGAACACGATTCCCGGCTGGAACCGCACGAGAGATATTGCTACAGGTGAGGTTGGTGAGGGAGTAGAGGAACTTCGGAACCTGCTTGAGCTTCTGCCTCGCATCCGCACGGTGGTACTTGTGGGGAACAAAGCGCAGCGGGCGGCACGCGTTATCCGACCGCTGAACCTGCGAATTTTCACATCCGCACACCCAGGGCCGCTGGTGAAAGGCCCCAATCGCGCCATGTGGGATCGCATACCGCAGCAGTGGGCAGAAGCTGCGTCAGAGCTATAGGAAAACTATGCCTCGCCACATTGCCAAGGTCATTACGCTAGCGGACGTGCAGCCAATGTTGGCGAAACGCAGCAAGTCGCTGCCGCGCACGGGCACATGGCATTACAGCCTGAAATATGATGGGTACCGCATGCTGGCTGCGACGGCGCCCGTCGGCCTGAAAACGCGCGGGGGCATGGACGCGACGGCCTGGTTTCCAGAACTCGTGTCGTCCTTATCAGGACTACCGACTGGTACCAACATACTGGACGGCGAAGTCTGCGTGCTCGATGAGTTGGGCCGTTCGGACTTCAACCGATTGCACGCGCGTGCTCTGCGGCGATGTTGGTATCGTGGGGCCGATCCAGTTGCACTCTGTGCATTCGATCTGTTGGTGCATAACGGCCACGATATACGGGCGATGCCCATCGAAGAACGATGGGCTCGCCTCCGCGAGCTGCTCAGCGGCGTGGCAGGCATTCTCTTCGTGGACAGCGTTGATGACGGCGATTGGCTTTACAGCGCAGTGCTTGGCCTGAAGTTGGAGGGAATCGTTGCGAAGCGGGCTGGCAGTGCCTATGTCGCTGGCGAGTCGCCAGACTGGATCAAGATCAAGCGGCCAGGCGCCGTGACTGCCGGCAGCTTTCACCGCGCCATTTGAATGACGAGGAAAACGTTGAATTGCCTTGAAAGGCAACACCGCAAAAGGTGCTATTCAAGTTCGACGGGTACCGCATGCGTTATCGCGACGGATCTGTCCGTTTCGCCGCAATCTTTCGCTATTCCTTCCTGGTCGGCCGACACCTAGGCCAGTCAATCAACTGCGCCGATCAATGAAATCGGCCATGCCAAGTTGCGCGATCGTCTCCATTTCGGAGCGCTCTTTGGGATGAATGAAGCGAAGTTGCGCACCATCACCGAACCGCGCATGAAGTCCCGCCTGTTCGAGATAGGTTCTTAAGGCTGCGCTGGCCTGTTGTGGCGAAGCTACGGTACGTTGCCCGTCCGGTCCAGCCGGCGCCGGCACCATACTCACGATCAGTGTTTTAAGACCCCTGAATCGCTTTTTTAGATCGACCAATGCAGCCTCTAGTACCTTGGCGCCAAGGCCCTTTTCCGAACCTTCCCGTCGTTCCCACAGCCAGACGAAGCAAAGATCGCCACGCTGGAGCAAGTCGGAGACGTCAGCAGTTTGTTCCAAAAACGCCAACATTTGAGCGACGTCGGTATCAGAGACAGCATCTGACGCCCACCGAAGACCTGAAAGTGAGCAGTCGGTGTAGCCATCTACCCGCGGCAAAACATAGACCATGCCACAGGCGACCGCATCGGGAATTTTCTGCGACTCTGAAGCCTCCAGGGCAGTCATCCACTCGTATGGTTTGACGTCAGAATCGCGATCGTCGTATCTCAGGGCACGAGTCGTCGCAGTGCCGTTGAGAACCTTGACTGCGTGGGTCTTTAGAGCAATACCCCATCCAGTGAAGGCCTCCGGCCACCACTGAAAATAGCCCCATTCATTGCGCTTCGTAGAACGAGAAGTCATTTCTGTTCCTGTGGGTGGATACGCCATTAAGAGCCTGCGCAACCGCATGGTACAACTGCAATTGGAGCGGCCCCACGTATCTGAGGACACGAGGACTCTCTTAAAATAAGGGATAGTCTTGTGCCTATCAGTAAGCCTAGTCATTACGTGGAAAGCATCGAAATTCTGACCGAGCCGGAGCGCCGTCGTCGGCGCACGGCGCAAGAAAAAATCGCCATCGTGCAGGAAACATTGGAGCCGGGAGCGTCGGTGTCGGCCGTTGCACGTCGGCACGGCGTCAACGCCAACCAAGTGTTCGGCTGGCGCAAGCAATACCAGGAAGGCAGTCTGGCGGCGGTGAAGGCAGGCGAAACCGTTGTGCCGGCATCTGAGCTGGCCGCCGCCATCAAGGAAATCAAGGAACTGCAACGGCTACTTGGGAAGAAGACGCTGGAGGTCG
>NZ_ASSI01000180.1:0-17796 GCF_000466765.1 Burkholderia sp. AU4i
CCGCCAACGCGCCGCGCCAGCAGGCGGCCCGCGACGAATACGTGCTGCGCCGCAGTACGCTCGCGGGCTACCTGTGGCATGCATTCGTCGGCTACTGGATCGTGCCGGCCGCGTTCCTGTTCGCGTGCGGCGTCGTGATCGCGCTGATCCGTCGCGTGCTGCGCCGCCCGCCGATCAAGCCGCCCGTTCCGCCCGTCACGCACTGATGCGCGCCGCGGGCGCCACCCACCGCGCGATCGACCGCGGCGCCCGCATGCCGCGCCGCCCCCGGCGCGCGGGCGCCGGATCGTCCGTTGGCACGCCGCGACACCCTCGCCCGATTTGACGCTTTTTGTTGCGCGGACGAAAAGGGGGTGTAATCCACTGTGATATAACTGCCGACGTGATCCGCTCCCTGAGCGAGACTCACTCCGAACGTCATCCGATGGAGAAGAACGATGCAAAAACGGAATCTCGTGCTGAAAGCCGCCGCTGCGCTCATCGTCGGTAGCCTCGCGCTCACCGGTTGCACCACCACCCCGGACAAGCCGGACAACGCCGCGACCAACGCGTCGAAGCGCCAGGCAATCGACTCGAGCGTCGACGCCACGCTGTCGCGCATGTATTCCACGGTCAAGGGTTCGCGCGAACTCGTCGCGAAGTCGCGCGGCGTGCTCGTCTTCCCGGACGTGATCCAGGCCGGCTTCATCGTCGGCGGCCAGTCCGGCAACGGCGCACTGCGCGTCGGCGGCAGCACGGTCGGCTACTACAACACGTCGTCGCTGTCGGTCGGCCTGCAGGCCGGTGCGCAGTCGAAGGCGATCGTGTTCCTGTTCATGACGCAGGAAGCGCTCGACGAATTCCGCGGCTCGGACGGCTGGGCCGCCGGTGCCGGCGCGTCGGTCGCGCTCGTGAAGATGGGTGCGAACGGCGCGGTCGACACGACCACGGCCACCGCACCGGTCCAGGTCGTCGTGCTGACGAACGCGGGCCTGATGGGCGACGTGTCGATCAACGGCACGAAGGTCTCGAAGCTGAAGATCTGACGCTGGCGGGCCGCCCGTGCGCACCGCGCGCGGGCCACGCACGAACGGCGATGTCCTCGCGGGCATCGCCGTTTTTTTATCCGTGCGCGACGCGCGTCAGGTCGTCGAGTCGATGACCTTGAAGCGCGAGCGTTTCTGCGCGCGGATCACCGACTGGTAGACGTCGACATACTGCTGCGCCATGCGGCGCGAAGTGAAGCGCGCCTCGAAGCGCTGCCGCACGCGCGCGCGCGGCAGCAGGTGCAGCCGGTTCACGGCGGCCACCGCGCTGATTTCATCCTCGACGATGAAACCCGACACACCCTCGTCCACCACTTCGGGCACCGCGCCGCGATTGAACGCGATCACCGGCGTGCCGCACGACATCGCCTCGATCATCACGAGGCCGAACGGCTCCGGCCAGTCGATCGGAAACAGCAGCGCATGCGCGCCCGACAGGAACTCGGCCTTCTGGTGATCGGCGATCTCGCCGATGTATTCGACGTGCGGCAACGCGAAGAGCGGCTTGATCTCGCGCTCGAAGTATTCCTGGTCGGCCGCATCGACCTTCGCGGCGATCCTGATCGGCAACCCGCACTGACGGGCGATGCGGATCGCCGTGTCGACGCGCTTCTCCGGCGAGATGCGGCCGAGGAATGCGAGATAGCGCGGCTCGACGGGCTGCGGCATGTACAGCGTATCGGGCAGCCCGTGGTAGACGGTCGTCAGCCATTTCGCCTGCGGCAGCGGCTGGCGCTGCGAGTTCGAAATCGAGATCACCGGCGCCGTGTTGAACGTGTCGAACACCGGCTGCTGCTCGGGCAGGTCGAGCCTGCCGTGCAGCGTCGTCACGTAAGGCGTTTCCTGCCGGTTGAAGACCGAGAACGAGTAGTAATCCATGTGGAAATGGAGCACGTCGAAGTCCTTCGCGCGGCGCGCGACCGTCTCCATCAGCAGCATGTGCGGCGCGACCCGGTCGCGGATCGACGAGTCGAGCCGCAGTGCACGCGGCCAGACCGGCTCGAGCTTCGCCCGTGTCGTCGAATCGCCGCTGGCGAACAGCGTCACGTCATGACCGAGCTCGACGAGCGCCTCGGTGATGTAGGACACGACGCGCTCCGTGCCGCCGTACAGCTTCGGCGGCACCGATTCGGTCAGCGGCGCGATCTGGGCAATTCTCATGGTCCACGTCTCCTGTGTCCTGTCCGTTGCGGCACGGCCGGCGGGCCCTTGCGCTTTCGCGCGCGGCTCGCCCCGATGCAGCGCCCGCCGGATATCTCCTCATTATTCGCGATCCGGTTGCCCGGAACCGCCCGTCTTTCATTTTATGGGTGTTGTTACAGGCAGGATACATTCCGCCTGTCGGGCCGATATGGCCCCCGACACGACGATCGCACCCGAACGCCCCCGAACGCGCGCCGCGCCGCCCGTCAGCGCGACGGCCACTTCCATGCCGGCAGGTCGCGCGTGTCCGCGTCGACGAGCCCCGTCGCGCCGAGCTGCTTGTCGAGCACCAGCGATTCGCAGCCGGCCTCGCGCTCGAGCGTCGCGATGAGCCGCGCCGCGTGCGACACGACCAGTACCTGCGAATGCTGCGCCGCCTGCGCGATCAGGCGGCCGAGCGCCGGCAGCAGATCGGGATGCAGGCTGGTTTCCGGTTCGTTCAGCACCATCAGCGCCGGCGGCCGCGGTGTCAGCAGCGCCGCCGCGAGCAGCAGGTAACGCAGCGTGCCGTCCGACAGCTCGGCCGCCGCGAGCGGCCGCAGCAGCCCCGGCTGGCGCATCAGCACGTCGAAGCGGCCACGGCCGCCCGGATTGTCGATCTCGACCGACGCGCCCGGAAACGCGTCGTCGATCGCCGCATCGAGTGCCGCGCCGTCGCCGATTTCGCGAATCGTCTGCAGCGCGGCGGCCAGGTCGGCGCCGTCGTCCGCGAGCACCGGCGTATGGGTGCCGACGTGCGATTGCCGCGCGGGTGCCTGCGCATCGGTGCGGAAATGGTCGTAGAAGCGCCACGAGCGGATCCGTTCGCGCACCGCGATCATTTCCGGCGCACCGGTCGGATCGGCGAACTCGGTCATCATGCTGTCGAAGCTCGCCACCGGCTGCGGAATCGTCTGCCAGTCGCCGGTCGCGGTGCGCGCGCGGATCTGCGCGCCCTGCCGGTCGACCAGCAGCGTCGACGGGCGCAGCACCGCGCCACCCCAGATGCACTCGCGCTTGACGACCGGATCGAGCGAGAACTGCGAGTGGCTCGGAATCGGCATGCCGAGATCGATCGAATAACCGAAATCGTCGCAGGCGAAACCGAGCTTCAGGCTCACGGGCCCCTTGCGCACCGTGCCGGTGACCGGCGCGTCGCCGTCCAGCATCGCCCGCGAGAAACGCTCGGGGCCGGCCCACAGCGTCGACGGCAACCCGCCTTCGCGCGCGAGGGACGGGATCACGCGCCCCTGCGCGGTGTCGGCGAGCAGCCGCAGCGCGCGGTACACGCTCGACTTGCCGCTGCCGTTCGGCCCCGTGACGACATTGAGCGCCGCGAGCGGCACGATCAGCTCGCGCAGCGAGCGGTAATTGGCAATGGCAAGGGTTTTCAGCACGGTCATGACGGTGACGGGCGGGCCGCTTTCAGCGGCCTTCGACGGCCTGCGGGTCGGCCGCGGTGTTGGCCGCCGTACTGGCGGCAGGGGCGCGCGCGTGCGGCCGTTCGGGATTCGGCGCATCCGGTGCGGAATCGTGCGGATACAGTTCCATCCTGCTGCGCGGCAGGCATTGCGGATAGCGGTCCTGCAGATAGGCGATCAACCCTTCGCGCACGCGGCAGCGCAGGTCCCAGCACGACGACGAGTCGGCCGCGCTGACGAGCGCGCGCAACTGCATCGTGCGCTCCGTCGCGTCGGTCACCTGCAGCACCTGCACGCGGCCGTCCCACTCCGGCGCCGCATGGACGAGCCGCGCGAGCTCCTCGCGCAGCGGCGCGAGCGGCGTACGGTAATCGACCGACAGGTAAACCGTGCCGATGATCTCCGAGCTGCTGCGCGTCCAGTTCGTGAACGGGTTCTCGATGATCCATTGCAGCGGCACGACGAGGCGTCGCTGGTCCCACAGCCGCACCGACACGAACGAACCGGTGATTTCCTCGATGCGCCCCCACTCGCCCTGGATCACGACCACGTCGTCGAGCCGGATCGGCTGCGTGAGCGCGATCTGCAACCCGGCGATCAGGTTGCCGAGCACCGGCCGCGCGGCGATACCGGCGACCAGGCCCGCGACGCCGGCCGACGCCAGCAGGCTCGCGCCCACCTGGCGCACGTTCGGGAACGTCATCAGCGCGGCGCCGGTGCCGATGATCACGATCAGCACCATCACGGTCCGCACGAGCACCTTGGCCTGCGTATGGATGCGCCGTGCCTGGAGGTTGTCGGCCGTATCGATCGGATGAGCCTGGATGATCGCGTCGCCGACGCCGGCCGCGAGCCGCACCAGCAGCCACGTGAGCGACACGATCGAGCCGACCGCGGCCGCGGTGCGCATGCCGCGCACGAACGACATGCCGTCGTCCGCCTGGAGCCACACGAACTCGAGCGCCAGCAGCGCCAGCACGACGAGCGACGGCTTGTCGATGTAGCGCAGGATCGCGCTCATCAGCGGATACGGCTGCGCGAGGCGCTTGACGATGCGTGCGCCGAGGCGGTGCACGACCGTGACGACCAGTATGACGATGACCGACAGGGCCAGCGTGCCGAGCCACGAATGCAGCGGCGCATCGGCGATGCGCTGCAGTTCCTCGATTGAAATCATCGGCGCCCTTCGGTGATGAGGCGTGCATGCCTCGTCCTGGGATGCGTCGGCGACGTCCGGGCCACGCGCGTGCCCGGACACGGCGTCAGATCAGTTGCCGCTCCTGCAGGGAAACGCCTTGCCGAGACCGAGCGACACCGCGGTGCTCGCGTTGTAGTCGGCCAGCTTCGGATTTTCCGCGATGTACTTGCGCACCGCGTCGGTCATCTGCTGCGCCCGGATGTCGGGCGGCAGGCAGAAATACTGGCCGACCCGCGGCCCCGTCGTGCCGCCGATCGCATCGATGGTGTTGTAGACGCCGTCGGCGGCACCTTCGATGTAGGCCGCGCACGACGCCCGCGACTTGACGTCCGTCTTCGCGCACAGCCGGTCGAGATCCGCGCCCGTGAAAGCCGCCGCCGACAACGGCACGGCAAACGCCGCGGCACAAAACATTGCGCGCAACATGGTGTTCCTTATGTCAATGCGGCCCGAGACCGCCTGCTGCCCTGGCCGGCGCGGCGCCGGGATGCCCGGCTCCGGCCGGCATCCGGCCGGGCGGGCACCGTCTGCCGCACCGAAAACCGTCATTTTGCACTCTTTTGCGCGTCTGCCGGCGTCGATGCCCCGATGCGCGTCGTCCGCTTGCTCAGGATCTCGATCGCGTCCGGCGCGTTGTAGTGCTTCGCGAATTCGAGCGCGGTGATGCCGAGCTGGTTCTTCACCTGCGGATCGGCGCCCTGGTCGAGCAGCAGCGTCACCGTCGACGCATGGTTGCCGCGTGCGGCCATCATCAGCGGCGTCGTGCCGTTCGGCGATGCGGTATCGATATACGCGTCGTGGTCGAGCAGCAGCTTCACGACCGCGTCCTGGCCGTTGGTGGCCGCGTAGTGCAGCGGCGCCCAGCCCTTCTTGCTGACTTCCGCGCCCTTGTCGACCAGCAGCTTCGCCAGGCCGAGGTCGCCGTTCAGCGACGCGAGCATCAGCGCGGTTTCGCCGGCCTTGTCTTCCTTCTCAAGGTCGACGTTCGGCGTCGCGGCGAGCGCCGCCGCGACCTTGTCGGACTTCTCGCGCGCGGCGATCACGATCAGCGGGTCGCCATTCGGCGCGATCGTGTTCGGGTCGAGCTTGCCGCTCTTGAGCTGCTTGCCGATGTCGGCGATGTCGTCGAACTTGACGGCCTTGACGATCGCATCGAGCGATTCGGCATGCGCGCCGGCTGCCGCGAACAGGCCGCTCGCGACGAGCGCGGCGGCAACGAGTGCACGTTTCGGCAGATGGTTGGTCGGCTTCGTCATTGTTGTGGGCTCCTTCCCTGGGTTGTCGGCTGCGCGCACGTCGTTAGCGGGCGATCTTGAACAGCCGGAAAAAGTTCTGCGTCGTCGCGTCGGCCAGTGCCTCGACGGCGATCCCGCGCTCGGACGCGATAAAGCGTCCGACATGGCTGACGTACGCAGGTTCATTCGGCTTGCCGCGATACGGCACCGGCGCGAGGTACGGCGAGTCGGTCTCGATCAGCAGCCGGTCGAGCGGCACGCGCCGCGCGACGTCCTGCACGTCGGTCGCGTTCTTGAACGTGACGATGCCCGACAGCGAGATATGGAAGTTCTGCGCGAGCGCCTGCTCGGCCACCGGCCACGGCTCGGTGAAGCAGTGCATCACGCCGCCCGGCACGTCCGCGCGCTCCTCGGCCATGATCCGCAGCGTGTCCTCCGACGACGAGCGCGTGTGGATAATCAGCGGCTTCATCGTCGCGGTCGCCGCGCGGATGTGCGTGCGAAAGCGTTCGCGCTGCCATTCCATGTCGGCGATCGAGCGGCCTTCGAGGCGGTAGTAGTCGAGGCCCGTTTCGCCGATCGCGACGACCTTCGGGTGCGCGGCCAGCTCGACGAGCTCCGCGAGCGTCGGCTCGCGCATGTCCTCGTGATCGGGATGCACGCCGACCGATGCGTACACGTTGTCGTGCGCTTCGGCGATTGCGAGCACGTCGGGCAGCGTCTCGAGATCGACCGACACGCACAGCGCGTGCGTGACGTCGTGCTCGCGCATGTTCTCGAGCACGGCCGGCAGGCGGTCGGCCAGGCCCTTGAAATTGATGTGGCAGTGAGAGTCGACGAACATCGTGTTTCCTGAATTCGTAAGGCGCGCGCTCATGTGCGCGCCGGCATGCGGCAACAGGCGGCGTTCGCGGGCCGGCCGGCCACGGTCGCGTCGCGGCGTGAGCCGGTCATCGTTTCACAACCCACGGGAAACAATGCCGGATCACGCGAAGATTTCCCGGTACCCGAGAAACAATTCCTCGAATACGAGCCGCGCGTTGAGCGGATGGTTCTCGACCGTCCGCTGCCGCGTCACGGCCTTCATGAAACGCGCGAACGCGTTCGCATCGACCGCTTCCGCGCAGCGCGCGAGCGCCGCCGCATGCATCGGGAAGTAGCGCGGCGCGCCCGCCATCCGCTGCGCGAGCAGGTCGTACAGCCAGCGCTGCAGCCAGCCGAGCACCAGCGGCACCGGCAGTTTCTGCAGCGTCTCGCCGCACGCGAACGGGTCGCATGCCGCACCGGCCGCGAGCTGCCCGAGCGTGTAGTCGCGCAGCGGGCGGTTCTCGTCGCTCGCGAGCGCCAGCGCGGCGAGCGGCGCGCCGCCGGCCTCGGCGAGCAGCGCGTCCGCATGCTCGACGCCCTGCGCCGCGAGCCAGGCCGCGGCCGCGTCGGGCGCCGGCACGGTCATCGGCCACTGCCGGCAGCGGCTGATGATGGTCGGCAGCAGGCGGTCGATACGCGCCGACACGAGCAGGAACACGACGCCGGACGGCGGCTCCTCCAGCGTTTTCAGCAGCGCGTTCGACGCGGCGACGTTGAGCGCCTCGGCCGGATACAGCACGACGACGCGCGCGCCGCCGCGGTGCGAACCGACCCCGCAGAAGTCCAGCAGCGCGCGCACCTGCTCGATCTTGATTTCCTTGCTCGGCGCGCGGGTCTTCTTGCCGCCTTCGTCCGCGTCGGCCGCTTTCGGGTCGTCCGCGGCGCCCGGCGCCTCGCCCGCCAGCGCTTCGGGCAGCACGATCCGGTAGTCCGGATGATTGCCCTGCGAAAACCACGTGCAGGCCGCGCAGGCGCCGCACGGCTCGCCGTTCGGCTGCGGCGATTCGCACAGGAAGCCCTGCGCGAGATGCTGCGCGAACTGCAGCTTGCCGATCCCGGCCTGGCCATGCAGCAGCAGCGCATGCGGCCATTGCGCACGCAGTTGCTGCAGGCGGTTCCAGTCGTCGGTCTGCCACGGATAGATCATGTGGTGCGTTCCTTGCGAATTACAGCGCGGCGAGCACGCGCTCGAGCTGCTGGCGAATCTCGGGAATCGTCTGCGTCGCGTCGACGATCGCGAAGCGGTGCGGCGCCTCTTCCGCACGCCGCAGGTATTCGCCGCGCGTGCGCGCGAAGAACGCGTCGGATTCGCTTTCGAACTTGTCGGGCATGCGCGCGGCGCCGCGCCGCTCGCTCGCGACTTGCGGCGCGACGTCGAACAGCACCGTCAGGTCGGGCTGGAAGCCGCCCTGCACCCAGCGCTCGAGCGTCTCGAGCTTGTCGCGCGGCAGCCCGCGGCCGCCGCCCTGGTACGCGAACGTCGCATCGGTGAAGCGATCGGACACGACCCAGTCGCCGCGCGCGAGCGCCGGCTCGATCACGAGCGCGAGATGCTCGCGACGCGCGGCGAACATCAGCAGCGCTTCCGTCTCGAGATCCATCGGCTGGTTCAGCAGGATCTCGCGCAGTTTCTCGCCGAGCTGCGTGCCGCCCGGCTCGCGGGTGACGACGACCTGCCGCCCGGCCGAGGCCAGCTTGCCCTGGAGGCGTTCGCAGAACCATTGCAGGTGGGTGGTCTTCCCCGCCCCGTCGATGCCTTCGAACGTGATGAATTTACCGCTCGCCATTATTGACCTCGTATGTACTTGTCCACGGCCTTGTTGTGGTCGCCGAGCGTGTCCGAGAACACGCTCGTGCCATCGCCTTTCGCGACGAAATAGAGCGCGCTCGTCTGGGCCGGATTGATCGCCGCCTGCAGCGCGGCGACGCCCGGCAACGCGATCGGCGTCGGCGGCAGCCCGCGTCGGGTGTAGGTATTGTAAGGAGTGTCGGCCTGCAGGTCGCGCTTGCGCAGGCGACCGTCGTACGCGTCGCCGAGCCCGTAGATCACCGACGGATCGGTCTGCAGCGGCATGCCGATGCGCAGCCGGTTCGCGAACACGGCCGCGACGAATGCGCGATCGGCCGCATGGCCCGTTTCCTTCTCGACGATCGACGCGATCGTCAGCGCTTCGTAAGGCGTCTTGTACGGCAGGCCCGGCACGCGCGCGGCCCAGGCCTCGTCGAGACGCGTCTGCATCAGATGGTAGGCGCGCCGATAGATGTTCAGGTCGCTCGTGCCCTTGTCGAACAGGTAGGTATCGGGGAAGAACAGCCCCTCGCCGCTGCCGCGTTGCACCGCGTTGTCCGGCGCGCCGATCGCGCGCAGCAGCTCGGCGTCGCTCATGCCGGCCGTCGAGTGGGCAAGATCGGGGTTCGCATCGAGTTCCGCGCGCATCCGCTTGAAGGTCCAGCCTTCGATTACCGTCGCGACGTACTCGTTCACGTCGCCGCGCGCGATCTTCTGGAGTACCTCGTACGGCGTGATGCCGGTCTTGAATTCGTAGTTGCCGGACTTGAGCCGGCTCGACAGCCCGAGCACGCGCGTCATCGCGACAAAGCCGAGCGGCTCGACCGGCACGCCGCCGCGCCTGAGCTGCAGCGCGACGCTCTTCACGCTGCTGCGCGGCTTGATCGTGACGTCGAGCGATGCGGAACCCAGCAGCAGTGGCCGGGTCGCCCAGTAATACCCGCCGCCCGCGCCGGCAGCGGCCACAACGACGGCCAGCGCCACGATCGTCGCGGCGCATTTCTTCAGTAGGGACATGGAAACGTGACTCAGGTAAGACCCATATAATACTTGCTCGCCTTCGTCAAAGTCAGGGTTGACTGTTCCCTCATTCCATGAGCACACCGTTCGCTTCACCGGCTGCCCAGGCCGCATCTGCCTCGCTCCCCGTTTTCCCCCGCCCGTCCGCCGCCGATTTCGACGCGCCGGGCGCCTGCATGCCGCTGCCGCAGTTCGGCGTGATCGACGTGGCCGGCGACGACGCCGCGACGTTCCTGCACAGCCAGCTCACCAACGACATCGAGCATCTCGACGCCGCGAGCGCGCGGCTGTCCGGCTATTGCTCGCCGAAGGGGCGCCTCCTCGGGTCGTTCCTCGCGTGGCGCGCCGGCCACGGCGTGCGCCTGCTGGTGTCGAAGGACGTGCAGCCCGCCGTGCAGAAGCGGCTGTCGATGTTCGTGCTGCGCGCGAAGGCGAAACTGACGGACGCGAGCGACACGCTCGCGGTGGCCGGCTTCGCGGGCGACGTGCGCGACGCGCTGTCGGGCATCTTCGACGCGCTGCCGGACGGCGTGCACGTGAAGGTCGACGGCCCGGCCGGCACGCTGATCCGCGTGCCCGATGCGGCCGGCCGCAAGCGCTATCTGTGGATCGGCCCGCGTGCGGAAGTCGATGCGCGCATCGCCGCGCTCGGCGGTACGCTGCCGGTCGTGTCGCCGGCCGTATGGGACTGGCTCGACATCCGCGCGGGCGAACCGCGCATCACGCAGCCTGCCGTCGAACAGTTCGTGCCGCAGATGGTCAACTTCGACGTGATCGGCGCCGTTAACTTCAGGAAAGGGTGCTACCCGGGCCAGGAAATCGTCGCACGCAGCCAGTACCGCGGCACGATCAAGCGCCGCACGGCGCTCGCGCACGTCGCCGGCGAAACCGATACCGTGCATGCCGGCGTCGAGCTGTTCCACAGCGACGATCCCGGCCAGCCGTGCGGGATGATCGTCAACGCGGCGGCCGCGCCCGCGGGCGGCATCGACGCGCTCGTCGAGATCAAGCTCGCCGCGCTCGACAACGGCACGGTACACGTCGGTTCGGCCGACGGCCCGGCGCTCGCGTTCGACGCGCTGCCGTACGCATGGCCGACGGAAGCGTGACGCACTGACAACCCATTCGCGCGCCGGCTCGCGAGTCGCAGCCGGCGCCCGATGTTTCCTGCGAGAGATTCGCCCGATGTGTCTGATTGCCTTCGACTGGCAGCCCGATGCCGCCGCCGGTCCCGTCTTTACCCTCATCGCCAACCGCGACGAGTTCTTTCGCCGGACGAGCGCGCCGCTTTCGTGGTGGGAGGATGTCCCGGGCGTACTGGCCGGCCGCGATCTCGAAGCGGGCGGCACGTGGCTCGGCGTGTCGCGCGACGGCCGGTTCGCCGCGCTGACGAACTACCGCGCGCCGTTCGACATTCGCGCCGGCGCGCCGACCCGCGGCAAGCTCGTGTCCGATTTCCTCGGCGGCCCGTCCGTTGCACCGCTCGACTATCTCGGGCGGCTGGCCGAGCATGCGGCCGTCTACAACGGCTTCAACCTACTCGTCGGCGACTGGAGGCGGCGCGAACTCGCGTGGTTCTGCAATCGTGCGCCCGAAGGCGAAAGCGGTGTCGCCGCCCCCGTCGCGATCGCGCCCGGCGTGCATGCGCTGTCGAATGCGCGGCTCGATACGCCCTGGCCGAAAGTGGTGCGCAAACGCGCGGAACTCGGCACGCTGCTTACCGACAATCCGACCCCGTCGCTCGACGACCTGATCGCGTTGATGCGCGACCCGCATGTCGCGGACGACGACGCGCTGCCGCACACGGGCATTCCGATCGAGCGCGAACGTGCGCTGTCGGCCGCGTTCATCGAGACGCCCGAATACGGCACGCGCGGCACGACCGCACTGCGCGTCACGATGAAGGAAGGCGTGCGGCTCACGGTCGAGATCAAGGAGCGCTGCGACGACGACGGTTCGCACCGCACCGTGCGGCCGGGTTCGTTCGAGCGCGCGTTCACGTTCGACCTCGACGCGACCCCGCCGCGCTGAGCGCGCGGGTCGGCGCCGTGCTACGGCGCGCGCGCCATCTCGACGTGCGGCACGCCCGCTTCGACGAACGGTTCGCCGACCGCCGTGAAGCCGTGCCGCAAGTAGAACGACACGGCCGAATCCTGCGCATAGAGCCGCACGACGATTTCGCCGCGGCGCCGCGCCGCGTCCAGCAGCGCGTCCAGTACGGCCGACCCGACGCCCTGGCCGCGTGCATCGGCCAGCACCGCGACGCGGCCGATCGTGCCCGACGGCAGCAGCCGCCCTGTCGCGACCGCGCGGCGCACGCCGGTCGCGGCATCGACCCGGTACGCCACCGCATGGAGCGACAGCGGATCGTCGTCGTCGAGCTCCCATTCCGGCGGAATCTGCTGCTCGCGCACGAACACCGCGTCGCGGATCCGCGCGGCGTCGCCGCCGAGCACCGCCCAGTCGCCCGTTTCCACCACGCCGTCCGTCATCGCAGCCCTCCACGCGGCGCGCGCGCCGTCAAATGCCGCCAACGTCGTCAAACATCGTCGAATGCGGCCTTCAGTGCCGCGACCGCGTCGGCATGCGCGGCCCGCACCTCGGGGATGTAGCCGCCCATCTTGAAGAATTCGTGGATCATCCCCGGATAGCAGACCAGCGTGACCGCGTTGCCCGCCGCACGCAACTTCTCCGCATACGCGGCACCCTCGTCGCTCAACGGATCGTATTCGGCCGTCGCGATCCACGCCGGCGCGACGCCCGCGAACGACGGCGCATCGCGCGTGCCGTCGAGCGGTGCGAAACGCCAGTCGTCGCGATCCGCCCGATCGCGCACGTATTGCGTGAAGAACCACTGGATCGTGTCCTGCGTCAGCAAGTAGCCGTTCGCGAGCCGTGCGTGCGATCCGGTGTCCTGGTAGCCCGTCACGCCCGGATAGATCAGCATCTGCAGCGCGAGGCGAATGCCCGCGTCGCGTGCGAGCACCGCGCAGACGGTCGCGAGCGTGCCGCCCGCGCTGTCGCCGCCGACGGCCAGCCGTTCGGCATCGATGCCGAACGTAGCGGCCTCGCGATGCAGCCATTGCAACGCGTCGTCGGCGTCGTTCACCGCGGTCGGGAACCGGTGCTCCGGCGCGAGCCGGTAGCCGACCGACAGCACCGCACACTGCGCGTCGTGCGCGAACATCCGGCACAACGCGTCGTGCGTATCGACGCTGCCGACCGTGAAACCGCCGCCGTGGTAGTACACGAGCGCAGGCAGCGGCTCCGCGAGGCTCGGCGCGACCGGCAGGTACAGCCGCGCGCCGATCGTGCGACCATCGCGCGTCGGGACGACGCACTCCTCGACCGAATGCATCGGCGCCGGTGCGACGTCGAGGATCGGCGCGCTCTTCTCGTACGCGGCGCGCGCCTGCTGCGGCGTCTGGTGATGGTAGGACGGACGTTTCGCGCGCTCGATCATGTCGAGCACCTGGGCGATCTTCGGATTCAGCGGCATCGATAAGGACGGCGCCGGTGCGACGCCGTGAACGGACAAGCGTCACATGATGCCACGCCCTCGTCGCGCGGGCGCGGTGCGCAATCCCGGCCCTCTCTCGGCCTGCCGCGAACGCGTTCGACGGCACACCTGCCACGTGCAAAACAAAACGGCCCTGTCGGCAAAGCGGCAGGGCCGTGCGTCCTGGCGCTTACGCGTCGCTCGGGCCGGGCTGGGCATCCGGCGCCGTGCGCGAACGTTGCCGCTTGATGTCGCGGCCCACCGCGAGCCGCCGCATGTACTTGAACGTGCCGAGCGCCTTCGCGACGAAATTGCCGTCGCTGTCGCGCACTTCGCCTTCACAGTAGGCCATCGTCGTCGAGCGATGCATCACGCGCCCGTAAGCGCGCAACTCGCCGCGCCCCGGCTGCATGAAGTTCACCTTCATCTCGACCGTCACGACGCCGACACCGTCGTCGGTCAGGCTGCGCGCGGCCATCGCGAGGGCGATGTCCGCGAGCGTCATCGTCACGCCGCCGTGCGCGATGCTCCACGTGTTCATGTGCCGCTCTTCGAGCGGCAGCACGAGCTCGCTCGCCCCGTCCTTCGCGGACACGAGCTGCACGCCGAGCAGGTCGACGAACGGGCTTTCGATCGACGGGCCGTCCGTCGGGGTTGCCGCGTCGCTCATCGTGCGCTGTCGACGATGTAGTCGACGCATTCGCGCGACTCGGCCACCGCGACGACGAATTTCTTCACTTCCTGGTGAACCGGGTGCACCTGGTAGGCATCGAGCGCGGCCTTGTCCGCGAAATCGGACACGAGCACGATGTCGGCGGTCGCGTCGAGGCCGGGCGTTGCCACACCGACGTCGATCTGCAGCGTGCCCGGCACGAGGTCGCGGCAGCCTTCGAGCTTTTCCTTCAGCTTCAGCGCGTTCTGCGCGCGCGTCGCGCCTTCGGCCGATTCCTTCAACTTCCACATGACGATATGTCGTATCACTTCGTTCGCTCCAGTTCGTGTTGGTTCGGGAATTCTCCCAAAACCCTTACCAGTTGGGCCACCCATGCCCTTCCACCGTTCGCCTATGTTCGCCGGGAATCGTGTCCAGCCGAGAAAAAAGGGGGTATAAATGGGGGTATCATTTCAACCATCAGAGACGATACCCCCTTTTTCACCGTGCCACTTACCGACATCAAGATCCGACAAGCGAAGGCAGGCAACAAGCCTACCAAACTTACCGACAGCAATGGACTGTATCTGTTGGTGAATCCGTCCGGCTCCAAGCTCTGGCGATACAAGTATCGAATTGCCGGGAAGGAGAATCTCTTCGCGATCGGCGAATATCCCACGGTCAGCCTTCAAGACGCGCGCGCGGCACGCGACGGTGCCCGTGAACTCGTTAAGAAGGGACTACACCCTTCCCATGCGCGACAGGAAATCGTCTCGGCGCGTATCAACGAAGGCAAAGCAACTTTTCGAGCAGTCAGCGACGAGTGGCTGGCGAAGAAGCGGAAGACTTGGACCGAGCGACACTTTGGCGAGATTCTGCGCATGCTCGAAGCCGATGCCTACCCGTACATCGGAAACCGCCCCATGCGCTCTCTTACCGCCCACGACGTGCTTGCTTTGATGCGTCGGGTCGAAGAGCGTGGCTCCCCTTCCGTAGCGATCAAACTGCGCCAATACGTCTCCAACGTGTTCCAGTATGCGGTGATCACGTTGCGAGCCGATACAGATCCCGCATCGGTGCTGCGTGGCGCGGTCCTGAAACCACCGACAGAGAATGCTAGGGCGTTGAGCCGTGAAGAACTGAAGAGGCTCTTTCGGCAGCTCCCGGCCTACAAGAGCAGACGTACCGCGATTGCGATTCGATTGCTGATGATCCTGTTTCCGAGAACGATCGAGCTTTGCCGCGCGCGATGGGAAGAAATCGACCTAGTAGCCGCAGAATGGAAGGTGCCCCCGGAAAAAATCAAATCACGACGCCTGCACATCGTTCCGCTTCCCAAGCAAGCGCTAGGACTGCTGCACGAACTGCAGGAGATGTATGGAGATCGCGGGTACATCCTGCCAATTCTCCATAGCAATCGAACGCGTCCACACATGAGTCGCGCTACGATCAATCGGGCAATCGACTACATGGTTCCGGACAATCCCGACCCGATAACTGGTCATGACTTTCGGGCAACCGCGTCGACCACCCTCCATGAAATGGGATGGAAGGACGAAGTGGTCGAAATGCAGTTGTCGCACAAAGATAAGGACAGGACTCGCTCGACATACAACCACGCCAAGTATTTGCCGGAGCGGCGGGAGATGATGCAAGCGTGGGCGGACTGGCTCGCCGACGTCGAGGAAGAAGCAAGCCAAGACGGGGGTACCGCTATCGCCTCCATCACCGACCGATAATGCAGTAGTACCAATCCACAATTGTCGTTCTGAGACAGGGTTGGCAGGCACATGAGATGACGGGCGGTGGCAGCTTTTTGCGATCCCTGTAAAATGAGCGCGCCTCTTTTAATCGACAACACAGATGGCCACGCGCAAACCGAAAACCACGAAAATTCTCACCGTCCCCTGTATCCATGTGAAGCAGGAGAAGCATTCCTTTTTCCTGACCAAATTGGATGCGAAGACGATCACCTTGCTCAGTTATGCAGCGGTTCGGGGTCAATCGGCCGAGGAAGGGGCGGTGCAGCGGGTTCTCAACACGAGTCGAATTGTCAATATCAAGCGATTCGTGATGAATGGTGGAAATTTTCCGAATGCGTTTGTTCTGAACTGGGTGAACACCGATCAGCCATTAGAGTTCACCGACACTGACATTGACATTCCGATGGTCGCGCAGTCCGCCCAGATCATTGACGGCCAACACCGTATCGCAGGCATTCGCGAGGCGATTCAGGAAGACGAACGCTGGAGCAAGCTTGAGGTTCCAGTGGTGTTCTACGCAGGGCTTGGCACGCAGGAATGTGCGGACATCTTCCTGTCGATCAACACCGAGCAGAAACCAGTTCCGCGCAGTCTGGTCTTTGATCTCTATGGCGTTGCGAGTGCCGAGATCGTCGATCAGGCAGCAGAGCGCGCGCGTGATATTGTGATCTTTCTGAACGAAGACGACGACTCACCATATAAGGGGCAGATTAAGTTGCCCGGCGCCCCCACCCGACGAGGTGGAATTGCTTTATCCACCGCAGTGTCGGCGATCAAGCCTCTCGTTGAAGAACGGGGCGATTTCGAACGCATCGGCGTGAAAGAACTGAACATGCAAAAGCAGATCATCATGAATCTGTTCACTGCCCTGTCCGATAAATATGGTTCGAAATGGTGGGAAAAAGAGAATGCATTCATGTACGCAGCGGGTTTCACCGGTGCAATCAATTTTCTGCAACTCAAGCTTTTTCCATACTGCAATCAACGCGGCTCATTCACATCAAAGACCATAGACGAATCGTTGAACATGCCGGAAAACCGGCTTATAGAACAAGCAGACCTGAAGAGCCTTGGGGGCACCGAGGCCACCAAGCGTGTCTACGAACGCCTGAACGAACAGTTCCGGCCGAAAGTCGAAGCGAAGGATTTCGAGATCTGAATGTATGCACCTCGCTTCGACATATCTGAACGGCGAGTTCGGGGCCGGCGCTGCTTTCACACCATTCACCGCCGCCCAATCACACTCATTGCGGCATGCGCTACTGGAAGATGCGCGCGCCTACCTTTATTCCGGAGCGATATCGCTGGCTGAAGCTGTGACTGGCGCGGACGGCAATGTGTATAGCTGGAGCTCGGTCAAGGCCTACTACGCCACGTTTTATGCTTTGCGAGCGCTGCTTGCATCCGAAGGATGGGCCATCTTGTATAGGGGCACAAAGCCCTTCGTCGCTGAAGCTCAACCCGGCCAGTCCGTCACGAAAGCAAAAGGTAACACGCACGAACTAGTGCTCGAGTTGTTCTCTTCGAAGTTCCCTAACCACCCGCTCCTCTCTCAGGAGATTGCATCGGAAAATCCGCTCGATTGGATCAAGCGTCGTCGAGAGGAGGCAAACTACACACGCGCACGGTTCGTAGAGCCCGAGGTACCTCGCCACTTTAAGGAAATCAAGCGGTTGGGCGTCAGGAAAGCCCTAGCGGCATATGTGGGCGATAATTACTACACATTCGACGCTGACCACTCCATACTCGCTTTTCCCCTGACAACTTTGCGCACTTCACTTGACCGGCTACGCGTTGTCACGGGATCTCATCTCGCGACAGACGATATCCGTTATATCTCGCATCTTTGCAAGGACAAGGATGGACCGATGACTCCATTCGCGTCCATCTTTGACAGGCCGTAATGATCTGATTAAGTTATTGCACCGAGCAGAGATATCGCGATCGAGCGCGCATAGCCGCGCACGTCAAGGTGGCGATAGTGGCTGCTTCCAGGCAGGGAGGCCGTTTTCCAGGAGTTTCGACTGTGGAAAGATTCTTGCGGGTGTCATCGGCTCAGTGAACGGGCCAAACGTGTCCACAGTTTCGTCGAGAACCCAAGAATGCGCCTCGGATATGCGAGGCTGTTGATTTCCACCGAGTCTT
>NZ_ASSI01000181.1:0-23644 GCF_000466765.1 Burkholderia sp. AU4i
GCGCCACGAGCCGCGCGCCGCGCAGCAGCGCCTCCGGCACCGCATCGGGGCTTGCCGCGTCGGCCGGCGCGAACACGAACGTGCCGCGCCACCCCGACAGGTGCCAGACCTCCTGCCCGTCCCACGCGAGCGATGCGTCCGGATGGGGCGTGCCGGTGCCGTCGTCGGCCGGCTCGCTGCTGTCGCCCGCTTCCCAGTAGACGACATCGCGATAAAGCCGCAAGCATTGCCCCGCGTGATCGACGCGCAATGCATGGGCATCGTGTGCGGCACGCAACTGCCGCATCATGTTGGCGAGCCGGGCGGCCGACGCGCCCGGCAAACCGAGCCGGCGCATCCAGAAGCGCAGCAGGTTCGCGCCACGCGTATCGTCGAACGCAACCAGTGCATCGCGTGACAGCGCCTGCCCGTCATCGCGCGCGGCAACGGCGAAGTCGAGTTCAGCCAGATCGTCGAGCAACCGCTGGGCGGCCGCCGCATGCTGGGCCGCGCGGCCCAGCGCGTCGCGAAAGCCCGGAAAATGCACGGCCAGCGCCGGCAGCACGTCGATGCGCAGCGCATTGCGCGCGTAACGCGTGTCGTTGTTCGATTCGTCGTCGATCCATTCGAGCGCGCGCTGCGCCGCATAACGCTCGAGTTGCGCGCGCAGCAATCGCAGCAGCGGGCGCACGCGCTCGACGCTCACGCCGTCGGGGCGGTAACGCGGCGCCATCGCGGCAAGCCCCGCGATCCCCGCGCCGCGCAACAACTGCAGCAACACGGTCTCGGCCTGGTCGTCCGCATGCTGCGCGAGCCACAGCGCGGCCGCGCCGTGGCGTTCGCACATCTCGTCGAGCGCCGCATAGCGCCGCTCGCGCGCCGTCGCCTCGACACCGAGGCCGCTGTCGCGCGGCACGTCAACGCACATCGATTCGAACGCGACGCCGAGCCCGGCCGCGCTCGCCTCGGCATGCGCAACCCAGGCGTCGGCGTTCGCACTCAGCCCGTGATGCACGTGCAGCGCGACGCAGCGCGACGCGCCCGCGACGCGCACGGCCGCATCGAGCAACACCGTCGAGTCGAGGCCGCCGCTGTACGCGATCGCGATGCGCGCATCGGGCGGCATGCCGGAAAGCGCAACGCCGACCGCGTCGAGGACGACGCGGTCGGCGGAGAATTCGGTCGGTGGGATCACGAGAGGAACGCGCGCGCAGCGGCGCGCGTAGTGAACACGCGGGCGGTCATGCGCCCGGCGTGGTTTCCTTGAACTTGCCGTAGGCCATCAGGCGCTCGAAGCGGCGCTCGCGCAGCGCATCGATGCTCATGCCCTGGAACTGGCGCAGCGAATCGGCGAGCGCTCGGCGCAGCAGCGCAGCCATGCCCTTCGGATCGCGATGCGCGCCGCCGAGCGGCTCGTTGATGATCTTGTCGATCAGGCCGAGCGCCTTCAGGCGGTGCGCGGTCAGGCCGAGCGCTTCCGCGGCTTCCGGCGCCTTCGCTGCGCTCTTCCACAGGATCGACGCGCAGCCTTCCGGCGAGATCACCGAGTAGGTCGAGAACTGCAGCATCATCACGGTGTCGGCCACGGCGATCGCGAGCGCGCCGCCCGAACCGCCCTCGCCGATCACGGTCGTGATGATCGGCGTCTTCAGCTCGGCCATCACGTACAGGTTGCGGCCGATCGCCTCCGACTGGCCGCGCTCTTCCGCGCCGATGCCCGGGTACGCGCCCGGCGTGTCGACGAACGTGAAGATCGGCAGCCCGAACTTCTCGGCGAGACGCATCAGGCGCTCGGCCTTGCGATAGCCTTCCGGACGCGGCATCCCGAAGTTGCGCGCGGCGCGTTCCTTCGTGTCACGGCCCTTCTGGTGACCGATCACCATGCACGGATGGCCGCCGAAGCGCGCGAGACCGCCGACGATCGACAGGTCGTCCGCGAATGCGCGGTCGCCGTGCAGCTCGTGAAAATCGGTAAACAGTTCCGCAACGTAATCGAGTGTGTACGGGCGCTGCGGATGCCGCGCGATCTGCGAAACCTGCCACGGCGACAGGTTCGCGTAGAGGTCTTTCGTCAGTTGCTGGCTTTTCTTCGACAGCCGCTCGATTTCTTCCGAAATGTCGACAGCCGAGTCGTCCTGCACGAATCGCAGCTCTTCGATCTTGGCCTCGAGTTCGGCGATCGGCTGTTCGAAATCCAGAAACGTGGTCTTCATGTGTTCGAATCCTTGGGTCTTGCGGCAGCGCGTATTCTACCCGCGCGGGCGACGCTCAAAACCGGCTCTCAACTATTGATGTTTAAAACCCGATAGCCGCCGCTCAGGCGTCGGCGTCGGGCGCATCGAGGCTGCGCCACATGTACCAGGTCGCGACGGTGCGCCACGGTTCCCAGTTGGCCGCGACTTCACGCGCCTCGCTGCGCGTGACGGGTTCCCCGCTGAAGTAATTGACACTGATCGCGCGGATCAGGCCCGGGTCGTCGAGCGGCAGGACATCCGGCCGCGACAGGTTGAAGATCAGGAACATCTCGGCCGTCCAGCGGCTGATGCCGCGGATCTGCGTGAGTTCCGCGATCACGTCCTCGTCGTCCATCGACGTCCATTTGTCGACGTGCAGCGCGCCCGACACGAAATGCTGCGCGAGATCGAGGATGTATTCCGTCTTGCGCTTCGACAGCCCGCACGCGATCAGCTTGTCCGCGCCGAGCCGGATCACCGGTTGCGGCGCGAGTTTCGGACAGGCGTCCCCGATGCGCGCCCACAGCGACTGCGCCGACGGCACCGAAATCTGCTGGCCGACGACCGAGCGCGCAAGCGTGACGAACGGGTCGCCGCGCTTCACGAGATGCGCGGGACCGAACTTCGGAATCAGTTTCTTCATGATCCGGTCGCGCTTGACGAGGTCAGCGCATGCCTTGTCCCAGTAAGCAGGACGCACGACGACCTCCTCGCCGTCCGCTTCGGACGCACGGGCCTTGCGGGCCGCGTCGGCGGCCGGCTGCGCGGCCGCAGGCTGCGCATGACCGTTGAGCGCGCCGTTCGGCACGGCGCGCGTTGCGTCCGTCTTCACTGGCGGCACGCGCTTGGCTGCCGGACGCGCGGCGACCGGGGTCGCGCGCCTGACCGGCGCTTTTCTGGCCGTTGCCATCTTGCCTCCTACCTGACGGATCGGTCAGTGGAACGCACCGCGCTCATACGCGACGCCATTCGGTCGATCCGCCCGGTTTGTCTTCAAGTGCGATACCGGTCTCGAGCAGTTCCGCCCGGATCCGGTCCGCTTCGGCATAGTCCTTCGCTTGCTTCGCCGCGACGCGCGCGGCGATCTTCGCTTCGATCTCGTCGGCGGCGAGCCCGCCCGCCTGCGCGGCACCCGACGCCTGCTGCAGGAACGCGCGCGGTTCGCGGCCCAGCAGGCCGAGCAGCCCCGCCAGCTGTTTCAGTTGCCGCGCGAGCGATGCGTCGCGCGTGCGATTCACCTCGCCCGCCAGCTCGAACAACGTCGCCACCGCGACCGGCGTGTTGAAGTCGTCGTTCATCGCAGCCGCGAAACGCTGCGCGTGCGGCTCGTTCCAGTCGAGCGCGAGCGTGTCGGCATCGACGTCCTTCAGCGCGGTGTAGAGGCGCGTGAGCGACGCGCGCGCATCGTCGAGATGCACGTCGCTGTAATTGAGAGGCGAACGGTAGTGCGTGCGCACGATGAAGAAACGCATGACTTCCGCGTCATAGCGCTCGAGCACTTCGCGGATCGTGAAGAAGTTGCCGAGCGATTTCGACATCTTCTCGTTGTCGACCTGCACGAAGCCGTTGTGCATCCAGTAATTGACGAACGTCTGGCCGGTCGCGCCTTCGCTCTGCGCGATCTCGTTCTCGTGGTGCGGGAATTGCAGGTCCTGCCCGCCGCCATGGATGTCGAAATGCTCGCCGAGCAGCGTGCAGCCCATCGCCGAGCACTCGATGTGCCAGCCCGGGCGGCCCATCCCGTACTTCGACGCCCACGACGCGCCTTCCGGATCTTCCGGCTTCGCCCGCTTCCACAGCACGAAGTCGAGCGGATCTTCCTTCGCGTCGTTCGCGGCGACGCGCTCGCCCGCGCGGAGATCGTCGAGCGACTTGCCCGACAGCTTTCCGTAGTTCGCGAACTTGCGCACCGAGTAATTGACGTCGCCGTCGGTCGCCTGATACGCGTAACCGTTCGTCTCGAGCGTCTCGATCATGCCGAGCATCTGCGGAATGAACGCCGTCGCACGCGGCTCGATGTCGGGCCGCTGGATGCCGAGCGCGCTTTCGTCGTCGTGCATCGCGCCGATGAACCGGTCGGTCAGCGACTTGATCGTCTCGCCGTTCTCGACCGCGCGGCGGATGATCTTGTCGTCGATGTCGGTGATGTTGCGCACATACGTGACCCGGTAACCGATCGCACGCAACCAGCGCTGGACGAGGTCGAACACGACCAGCATGCGCGCGTGGCCCACGTGACAATAGTCGTATACGGTGATTCCGCATACGTACATCCGCACCTCGCCGGGCTGGCGCGGCACGAAAACTTGCTTGTCACGCGCGAGCGTGTTGTAGATGCGCAGTGATTCCATAGAGATGAACCGTGAGCCGAAGGAAACCGCCCTGGCGAAGCTCGCCCAGCGTGTGAAACGGACGGACCATCTGCTGCGGCACCGGGCCGAGCGTCCTCGTATCACACGGGGCGGTCAGGCTGCAAGCACAGCGGTGACGGCCACGAGAGGCTAAGAAAGACTGTCTGCCGCTCGCCGGAACGCGCAGACGTTTTGTTAGAATGGCTCGGAGTATAACATTCCGATTTACGCCTATGAAACCTCATCGCGGCCGCGCGCAGAGCGCTGCGACCCTCGTTGCGACCACCGTCATGGGCGTCGCGCTGACGCTTTTCGCGGCCCCGGCGGCGCATGCGCAGAAGGCCCCGGCCACCGCCGACGGCACGCCCGAAATCGACGCGTCGATCGCCGGCAAGCAGTGGAAGCAGGCGCTCGCGCAGCTCGACGCGCGCATCGCTTCGAACCCGCACGACCTGCAGGCACAGTTCAAGCGCGGCACCGTGCTGGCCCGCCTCAACCGCGACGACGACGCGATCCAGCAGTTCGTCGCGATCACGCAGGCGTACCCCGAACTGCCCGAGCCGTACAACAACCTTGCTGCGCTTTACGCGAAGCATGGCCGATACGACGAAGCGCGCACCGCGCTCGTCACGGCAACGCAAGCGAACCCGAGCTACTCGCTCGCATACGAAAACCTCGGCGATCTTTACCTGCGCCTCGCGGCCGAGTCGTACAAGCGCGCGCAATCGCTCGGCCGCACGAGCGGCGCGACCGCGCAGCGCCTCGCCGATCTCCAGAAGATCGTGTCGCCGCCGAAGGCCGCGCCGAACGCCCGCGCGGCCTCACCGAGCACGCGCGACTACTCCGACCGCGCCGCCGCGAACGTGAGCACCACCACGCTGCCGATGTCGCCGACGTTCCAGTTCAGCGGTCCGTCGGGCGCACTGGCGGCGCCGTACGTCGCGCCGTCGCAATAAGCGGCGCGGCCTTCTTTCCCTCCCAACCTGAGGATCGCAATGAAACGTCTGTTGCTGGCGCTTGGCGGCGCCGCCCTTCTCGCGACCGCGACCGCACCTGCGTTCGCGCAATCGGCTACCGCGCACCCCGTCGTGCAGCTGAAGACCTCGCAGGGCGACATCCGCGTCGAGCTCTACCCGGAGAAGGCGCCGAAATCGGTCGCCAACTTCCTCGATTACGTGAAGGCCGGCCAGTACAACGGCACGATCTTCCATCGCGTGATCAAGGGCTTCATGATCCAGGGCGGCGGCTACAAGACCAACTTCGAGGAGAAGCCGACCCGCGCGCCGATCCCGCTGGAAAGCCGCAATGGTCTGAAGAACCTGACGGGCACGATCGCGATGGCGCGCACGAGCGATCCGAACTCGGCCACCGCGCAGTTCTTCATCAACACGGTCGACAACAGCGGCCTCGACTACCCGAACCCGGACGGCAACGGTTATGCGGTGTTCGGCAAGGTCGTGTCGGGTCTCGACGTCGTGAAGAAGATCGAAGGCGTCGCGACGACCTCGCGCGGCCCGATGCAGGACGTGCCCGCACAACCGATCGTGATCGAATCGGCGAGCGTCGTCTCGAAGTAAGAACCTGCCGGCACGTCCGGCGCCTCACGCGGCCGCGTCGCACGACCGGCCGCGTGCCATTTAAACCGCCTCACCGAAGGAATTCATCATGGTTGAACTGCATACGAACCACGGCGTGATCAAGCTCGAGCTCGACGCCGCGAAGGCACCGAAGACGGTCGAAAACTTCCTGAACTACGTGAAGAAGGGCCACTACGACGGCACCGTGTTCCATCGCGTGATCAACGGCTTCATGATCCAGGGCGGCGGCTTCGAGCCGGGCCTGAAGCAGAAGCCGACCGATGCGCCGATCGACAACGAAGCGAACAACGGCCTGAAGAACGACAACTACACGATCGCGATGGCGCGCACGAACGATCCGCACTCGGCGACCGCCCAGTTCTTCATCAACGTGAACGACAACGACTTCCTGAACCACTCGTCGCCGACGCCGCAAGGCTGGGGCTACGCCGTGTTCGGCAAGGTTGTCGAAGGCCAGGACGTGGTCGACAAGATCAAGGGCGTCAAGACGGGCAACGCCGGTTTCCATCAGGACGTGCCGGCCGACGACGTCGTGATCGAAAAGGCCGTCGTGGTCTGACGCACAGCACGTAACGGAGGCACTTCGATGTTGCAGGAGAGTCCGCCACGAAGCGTCTCCGCGGGCGTGCCGGGCGAGCGCGAATACGCGCAAGCCGCACGCCCGTTCCTGTTTCTCTCCGATCTGCACCTGAGCGAAGCGATTCCGAAGACGGTCGCCGCGTTCGAGCATTTCGTGAAATACACCGCCGACAGCGCCGACTCGGTGTTCATCCTCGGTGATCTGTTCGAATACTGGATCGGCGACGACATCCTCGACGACGATCCGTTCGCGGCCCGCATGGCCGCGCTGATGCACACGTTCTCGGAACGCGGAATTGCGCTCTACGTGATGCACGGCAACCGCGATTTCCTGCTCGGCCGTCGCTTCATGAAGGCAGCCGGTGCGATGCTGCTGCCCGACCCGTCGCTGATCATGGCGTTCGGCCAGCGCATCGTGCTCGCGCACGGCGACGCGCAATGCACGGCCGATCGCGGCTACCAGCTGTTCCGCCGCTTCGCACGCAACCGCGTCGCGCAATGGCTGTTTCTCGCGTGGCCGTTCCGCTGGCGCCGCGCGCTCGCGCAGCGCATGCGTTCAAACAGCGAAGCGGGCCGGATCCGCCCTGCTTCGGCGATTTACGATGTCACGCGTGAAGGGGTAGCCGCCCTGTTCCGGAAAAGCCGCGCGAGCGTGATCATTCACGGCCACACGCACCGCCCCGCGCGCCACAGCGAGCCGGGCGGCATTCGCTGGGTATTGCCCGACTGGGATCTCGACCACGGCAAGCCGCGCGGCGGTTACCTGCGTGTCGACGCGGAAGGTATCCACGCGATGCCGCTCGACTGACGCGGCGGCCGCGGCCGAACCGACCTGTTGCGACCGGCAGCGACCCGCATCGATCACATTACGCCTGGCGCTCGACCGTCTTGCCTTCCAGCACCGCCGACAGCCGGCGCAGGTCGAGGCGCGCTGCGTCGGCGCCCTGCAGCGTTTCCAGATGCGTGCCGAGCCGCTCGAGCGCCGCGACAATCTCGTCGACACGGCGGCTTTCCTTCGCAGCGTGATCGATCAGCCCGTGAATGGCGAGCGACATCGGATCGTCGGCATTCGGCGTGATCCCGTACGCGGAGAACGCCGCGCGTTCGGGCTGCGGCTTCGGCTGCGCCGGCATCACGATGCGCGCCGGATTGCCGACTGCCGTGCCGCCTGCCGGCACCGGCTTCACGACGACTGCGTTCGAACCGATCTTCGCGCCCGCACCGACCGTGAAACCGCCGAGCACCTTCGCACCCGCGCCGACGATCACGCCGGCCTCGAGCGTCGGGTGGCGCTTCGCGCCGCGCGTGAGCGACGTGCCGCCCAGCGTCACGCCCTGATAGATCGTGCAGTCGTCGCCGATGATCGCCGTCTCGCCGATCACGACACCCATGCCGTGGTCGATGAACACGCGCCGGCCGATCGTCGCGCCCGGATGGATTTCAATGCCGGTCAGGAACCGGCCGGCCTGTGACGCGAAACGCGCGAGCCAGTAGCGCTTCGCGCGCCAGCATGCGTGCGCGAAGCGATGCAGTACGAGCGCATGCAGCCCCGGATAACAGGTCAGCACTTCCCATGCACTGCGAGCGGCGGGATCCCGCTCGCGAATCGTTGCAACGTCTTCGCGCAGTCTCGTGAACATGATGGGGTCTGGGAAAAGGCCGGCGCGCATCGCCGGCAATGACCGGCCGTTATCGCGCCGGGTAATTTAGTTATGACGTTCGGCGATTGTAGGGCGAGTCGCGCACGGCCGCACGAGCCCGCGCGTTCACCCCGCCGACGGCGCGGGTATTCGGCCGGAACGCTTGCTGGCGTTGAGTTTGCGGGATGGCCGAACAGGCCGGACGATTCGGCCGGGCGCTTCCGGCGGCCGACGCAGCACCTGCCCGACAGGGAAACGGCCCCGCGCGCCGAGCCGTCCAGCGGCCCCTGCACTGCGCACCGGCCGCTTACGCGTCGCCGCCCGGTTTGCCCGATTTCAGCAGGATGTGCTTCGCGATACCGCGCAGGATATTGACCTCCTCACGCTCGAGGCCCGTGCGCGCGAACAGGCGCCGCAGCCGCGGCATCAGCTTCTTCGGGTTGCGCGGATCGAGGAAATCGAGTGCGATCAACGCGTTCTCGAGGTGCACGTACATCCGCTCGATCTCATCGCTCTGCGCGAGCGTGCCGGCTTCGGCCGGCGCTTGCGCGGATGGCTCGCTCGCCTGCTCGAGAAACGCGACGCGCAACTCGTACGCGAGCACCTGCACGGCCTGTGCGAGATTCAGCGAACTGTAGGCCGGGTTCGCCGGGATGTGCGCGAGCGCGCTGCACTGCTCGACGTGCTCGTTCGCGAGGCCCGTGCGCTCGTTGCCGAACACGAGCGCGATGTCGCCCGTACCGACCTGTGCGCACGCCTGCGTGGCGGCCGCGCGCGGCGCGAGACGCGGCGGCCCGTATTCGCGCGTACGCGCCGTCAATGCGATCGACCAGTGCACGCCGGACAGCGCGTCGCCAAGCGTCGGCACGACATGCGCGGAGGCGAGGACGTCGTCCGCGCCGCTGGCCATCGCGATTGCCTCGGGATCGCTCTGCACGTGCGGCACACGCGGCGCGACCAGCACCAGACGCGAGAAACCCATCGTCTTCAGCGCGCGGGCGGCCGCCCCGACGTTGCCGGGATGGCTCGGCTCGACGAGCACGAAACGGGTGGACGTGAAGCCGCCGGACGGCGGCCGGGACGAGGCCGCGCCCGGCTCGGACGGCGCGGCGGTGATCTGCGGGGTTTCCACTACGATACGACTCGGTTCATCAGAATGGCAGTATGGTATCGCCATCGCCGCGGCAAACCCACTCGTCCGGACGGATAGTGGGGGTTTCCCCGTATCCCGGTCGCCTGAAACCGCCAAAAATCGGGTAAAATCATGCCTTTACGCGTCGCGCTCCGTGCGGCGCGGGTCGTACCCCGTTCTTTGTCAATTCGCGTCTCACCTCGCCTGCCACGCTTGCGCCGTGCCGGGCGGTTGTTCCACTTCGTGGCGGCCCGTGCCGCCGGCTACAGGATCCAGGCTCATGCATCCCATGCTCAACATTGCTGTCAAGGCTGCGCGCCGCGCCGGACAGATCATCAACCGCGCGTCCCTCGATCTCGACCTGATCGAGATCCGCAAGAAGCAGCAGAACGACTTCGTCACCGAAGTGGACAAGGCCGCCGAAGACGCGATCATCGAGACGCTGAAGACCGCCTATCCCGACCACGCGATCCTCGCCGAGGAATCGGGCGAATCGGAGAACGAATCCGAATTCAAGTGGATCATCGATCCGCTCGACGGCACGACCAACTTCATCCACGGCTTCCCGTACTACTGCGTGTCGATTGCGCTCGAGCACAAGGGCGTCGTCACGCAGGCTGTCGTCTACGACCCGAACAAGAACGACCTGTTCACGGCCACGCGCGGCCGCGGCGCGTACCTGAACGACCGCCGCATCCGCGTCGGCCGCCGCGACCGCCTGTCGGACGCACTGGTCGGCACGGGCTTCCCGTTCCGCGAAAAGGACGGCCTCGATGCATACGCACGCCTCTTCACCGAAATGACGCAAGCCTGTACCGGCCTGCGTCGTCCGGGCGCAGCAGCACTCGATCTCGCGAACGTCGCGGCCGGCCGCCTCGACGCGTTCTTCGAGCAAGGCATCAACGTGTGGGACATGGCAGCGGGCAGCCTGCTGATCACCGAGGCCGGCGGCCTCGTCGGCAACTACACCGGCGACGCCGATTTCCTGCATCGCCATGAAATCGTCGCGGCGAACCCGAAGATCTACGCGCAGATGATCCCGATCCTGAACCGTTACACGCGCGTGCATCCGGCTGCGGAGTAAGCCCCGGCCGCGCCCGCGCGGCGCGGCTTTCGCGCACACCGCTCGCGGGCATCGTCACGACGGCGCACCGTTCGCCTCCCGGTTGCCGGGAGGCGGGAACATCTTCCCGCACAAGGGTCGCTTCGTGCGCCTATCCTGAAGTTGCTTGAGTTTGTCGGGGCCGGTCAGCGTACTGCCGCCCACACCGCCGTTCCCGCAATGACAATAAATGGCTTGCGTGCGGGTTTGCATGCGGCACGCCCGCGCGGCGGGCGACCCCGCCGGCCTGCCGGCCCCCGACCGTATCAACACCGCCACGACGCCGTGGCAATCGCATCCGAGTCCCCATGTTACGGCTAAGCGAAATTAAACTCCCCCTCGACCACCCCGAAAGCGCGCTCGAGGCCGCGATTCGCGCGCGCCTCGCGGAGCTTGGCGTGGCCGCGGACGAGCTCCTCCGTTACACCGTGTTCCGTCGTGCGCACGATGCGCGCAAGCGCGCCGACATCAAGCTCACGTATATCGTCGACGTCGAAGTCGCGGACGAAGCCGCCGCGATCAAGCGCCTCGCCGGGAAACCGCATTGCGGCGTGACGCCCGACATGGCGTACCACTTCGTCACGAAGGCGCCCGAGCACGGCAATTTCCTGCGCCCGGTCGTGATCGGCATGGGGCCGTGCGGCCTGTTCGCTGGGCTGATCCTCGCGCAGATGGGTTTCCGTCCCATCATCCTCGAGCGCGGCAAGGCCGTGCGCGAGCGCACCAAGGACACCTTCGGCCTGTGGCGCAAGAGCGTGCTCAACCCCGAATCCAACGTGCAGTTCGGCGAAGGCGGGGCCGGCACGTTTTCCGACGGCAAGCTGTACAGCCAGATCAAGGATCCCAACCACTATGGCCGCAAGGTGCTGGACGAATTCGTCAAGGCAGGCGCACCGGAAGACATCCTGTATCTGAGCCGGCCGCATATCGGCACGTTCCGCCTCGTCAGCATGGTGGAAAAAATGCGTGCGTCCATCCACGAACTGGGTGGTGAAGTGCGTTTCGAAACGCGGGTCGACGACATCGAGATCGATCAGGGCAAGGTACGCTCGCTGAAGCTCTCGAACGGAGAAACGCTGCGGTGCGACCACGTGGTGCTGGCCGTGGGCCACAGCGCGCGCGACACCTTCCAGATGCTGCACGATCGCGGCGTCTACATCGAAGCCAAGCCGTTCTCGCTGGGTTTTCGCATCGAGCATCCGCAGGGGCTGATCGATCGCAGCCGCTTCGGCAAGTTCGCGGGCCACAAGCAGCTCGGCGCGGCCGACTACAAGGTGGTCCACCATTGCAGCAACGGCCGCGCCGTCTATAGCTTCTGCATGTGCCCTGGCGGCACCGTGGTCGCGGCGACCTCCGAGCCGGGCCGCGTGGTCACCAACGGCATGAGCCAGTATTCGCGAGCCGAGCGCAACGCGAATGCGGGCATCGTCGTCGGCATCACGCCGGACGATTATCCCGGCGGCCCGCTGGCGGGCATCGCGTTCCAGCGCAAATGGGAAGAGCGTGCGTTCGAACTCGGCGGCGGCGATTACCGCGCGCCGGGTCAACTGGTCGGCGATTTCATCGCTGGCCGGCCGTCGACGTCGCTGGGCTCCGTGGAGCCGTCGTACAAGCCCGGCGTGAACCCGACCGATCTCAGCACCGCGCTGCCGGACTATGTGATCGAAGCGATCCGTGAAGCCCTGCCCCAGATCGACAAGAAGATCGCCGGCTTTGCGATGCACGATGCCGTGCTCACCGGTGTGGAGACGCGCACGTCGTCACCGATCCGGATTCGACGCAAGGACGATTACCAGAGCATGAACGTCGAAGGCCTGTATCCGGCCGGCGAAGGCGCCGGGTATGCGGGCGGCATTTATTCGGCGGCGATCGACGGCATCGAAGTTGCGCAGGCGGTGGCCCTCAGCCTGACGTCGGGACACGCGTCCTGACACGCAGGACAGAGTCGGCGTACGAAGGTCCGTGACCCGAGTACGCCGACTTTTGCACGTTCGCCGCGCCAATCTGTTTCATCGGCGCACCACCGCGGCGCGCTTTGGGCACGCCCGTCAAAACACACCGGGAATCAGCCGGTACCGGACCTTCGTCTTGTACGCACGATAATCGGCGTCTTCCGACAGCACCCGCTCTTCCAAACTGATTCGCCCGATCTGCAACAGCATCCAGATGCCGATCGCGAGCAGGTTTCGCGTACTGAAGTTTGCGAGCAGGAAACCGATTTCGGACAACAGATAACCGGCATAGATCGGGTGGCGCATGAACCGGTACGCTCCGGTCGAAACGACGCCGCGATTCGCCGGCAGCAAGCCGAACGAGCGCCCGAGCGACAGTTTCGCGAACAGTTGCCACGCAATCCCGCATATTTGCCAGGCGCCCCCTGCCCACTCCGGGATCAGTTGGGTACTGGCAGTCAGCTGATAGGTCAGGCAGTAGAACGAACCGCCCAGGGACAAGCACACTGCAACGGGATGCCAGTCGCGCCGTTTCGGCAATTTGGCAAAAGCCGACATGCCGACGGTCAGTACCGCGGATACCAGCAGCAGGACCAGCGTAATCCGGCTCGGGTCCAATCGCCACGGTATATAAATCAGATAGGCAAATACGCCCAGCACGGTCACTGACGACACGCGAGCACCAAGCTCGATCAGATTGATCCGCTCCGACTCCTCCGCGACCGTTGTAACGTGCGGCACCAGGGTACTTTGCGCGCACGCGCCCCCCGCATCCTGTATGGCCTGCTTCATGTTTGTGCCCCGAACTTACTGCGTTTTTATATATTGCCGTTTCAGACTAGCACGCTCCATTCATTGAAACCTGTCTAAGTTTCAGTTTTACGAGGTTGATTGGTGTAAGTCCCGAGAGCGTGGGCAAATATAAAGACCGAGTAACTGGATTACGCGGCCTGCCAAACGTTTCACAGTTCGTAGCGTTGCCCGGACGGACGAAATCGTCTGCGGTCGATGGTAACGAGTGGCTAGTCTTCCAGGCGAAAAAGGGGCCGAATGAGAGCCGCGGATCGGGTCGCCATGCTCGAAACCGACCGGCGACGCCACGCAGCCGGGTTCGAAGCCGCCGCACGCCGCCTGACGTCCAACCACACGCTGATATGCGGGGCGGCGTCAGCACGCAAGGGTTCGCGCGATCGTCCGCACCTGGCCAAACGGCGAACTTCGCGCGTACACATGGAAGCGACTGGTAAACTCGGGCAACCCAAGCAACAACTTCATGCCTGACCTATGACCACGCTGTCGCCCGAAGCCTTCGCCGGCCACACTCCAATGATGCAGCAGTACCTGCGCATCAAGGCCGACCATCCCGACACGCTTGTCTTCTACCGGATGGGCGACTTCTACGAGCTGTTCTTCGAAGACGCGGAAAAGGCCGCACGCCTGCTCGACCTGACCCTCACGCAACGCGGCGCATCCGCCGGCACGCCGATCAAGATGGCCGGTGTGCCGCATCATGCGGTCGAACAGTATCTCGCCAAGCTCGTGAAGATGGGCGAATCGGTCGCGATCTGCGAACAGATCGGCGATCCCGCCACGTCGAAGGGCCCCGTCGAGCGCAAGGTCGTGCGCGTCGTCACGCCCGGCACGCTGACCGATGCAGCACTGCTGTCCGACAAGAACGATGTCTACCTGCTCGCGATGTGCACGGGCCACAACAAGCGTGGCGTCGCGGTCAATGTCGGCCTCGCGTGGCTGAACCTCGCAAGCGGCGCGCTGCGGCTCGCAGAAATCGAACCCGAGCAGCTCGCTGCCGCGCTCGAACGCATCCGGCCGGCCGAGATCCTGACGCCGGACGGCGCAACCGACGCCGTGCCGGCAGGCGCAGGCGCAAGCAAGCGCGTGCCGGCGTGGCATTTCGACATCGCGTCGGGCACGCAGCGCCTGTGCGACCAGCTCGATGTCGCGAGCCTCGACGGCTTCGGTGCACATTCGCTGACGAGCGCGTGCGGCGCGGCCGGCGCGCTGCTGCTCTACGCAGCGGCCACGCAAGGCCAGCAGTTGCGGCACGTGCGCAGCCTCAAGGTCGAAAACGAAACCGAGTACATCGGGCTCGATCCGGCCACGCGCCGCAACCTCGAACTGACCGAGACGCTGCGCGGCACCGAGTCGCCGACGCTGTATTCGCTGCTCGACACCTGCTGCACGACGATGGGCAGCCGCCTGCTGCGTCACTGGCTGCATCACCCGCCGCGCGCGTCGGTCGCCGCACAGTCGCGCCAGCAGGCGATCGGCGCGCTGCTCGATGCACCGCCAAACGCAAGCCTCGATGCGCTGCGCAGCGCGCTGCGCCAGATCGCCGACGTCGAACGGATCACCGGGCGCCTCGCACTGCTGTCCGCGCGCCCGCGTGACTTGTCGAGCCTGCGCGACACGTTCGCCGCCCTCCCGACGCTGCGTGAGCGCATCAGCGCGATCGTCGCGAATGCGGACGCACTCACCCGCGTCGACGCGGCACTCGCACCGCCCGCCGAATGCCTCGACCTGCTGACGAGCGCGATCGCGCCCGAACCGGCTGCGATGGTGCGCGACGGCGGCGTGATCGCGCGCGGTTACGACGCCGAGCTCGACGAGCTGCGCGACATCTCGGAGAACTGCGGGCAGTTCCTGATCGATCTCGAAGCGCGCGAGCGCACGCGCACCGGCATCGCGAACCTGCGCGTCGAATACAACAAGGTGCACGGCTTCTACATCGAGGTCACGCGCGGCCAGACCGACAAGGTGCCCGACGACTATCGCCGGCGCCAGACGTTGAAGAATGCCGAGCGCTACATCACGCCCGAACTGAAGACATTCGAGGACAAGGCGCTGTCCGCGCAGGAACGCGCCCTGGCGCGCGAGCGCGCGCTGTACGACGCAGTACTGCAGGCACTGCTGCCGTTCATCCCCGAGTGCCAGCGCGTCGCATCGGCGCTCGCCGAACTTGACCTGCTCGCCGCATTCGCCGAACGCGCCCGTGCGCTCGACTGGGTCGCGCCGACCTTCACCGACGAGATCGGCATCGAAATCGAACAGGGCCGCCACCCGGTCGTCGAGGCGCAGGTCGAACAGTTCATCGCGAACGACTGCCGGTTCGGCACCGAGCGCAAGCTGCTGCTGATCACCGGCCCGAACATGGGCGGCAAGTCGACGTTTATGCGGCAGACCGCGTTGATCGCGCTGATGGCTTACGTCGGCAGCTACGTGCCGGCCAGGTCGGCATGCTTCGGCCCGATCGACCGGATCTTCACGCGCATCGGCGCGGCAGACGATCTCGCAGGCGGCCGCTCGACGTTCATGGTCGAGATGACCGAAGCCGCGGCGATCCTCAACGACGCGACACCGCAAAGCCTCGTGCTGATGGACGAGATCGGCCGCGGCACGTCGACGTTCGACGGCCTCGCGCTCGCGTGGGCCATCGCGCGCCACCTGCTGGCGCACAACGCGTGCTACACGCTGTTCGCGACGCACTACTTCGAGCTGACGCAACTGCCGGCGGAATTTCCGCAAGCGGCCAACGTCCACCTGTCGGCCGTCGAGCACGGCCACGGCATCGTGTTCCTGCACGCGGTCAACGAAGGGCCGGCCAACCAGAGCTACGGCCTGCAGGTCGCACAGCTCGCAGGCGTTCCGGCGCCCGTGATCCGCGCCGCGCGCAAGCACCTCGCGTACCTCGAACAGCAATCGGCTTCGCAGCACACGCCGCAGCTCGACCTGTTCAGCGCGCCGCCGGTGGCCGCCGACGATCTCGAATGCGCGGACGCGCCGGCGCTGCCCGACACACCGCATCCGGCGCTCGAAAAGCTGCGCGACATCGATCCCGACGATCTCAAGCCGCGCGAGGCACTCGACCTGCTGTACGAACTGCGCACGCTGGTCCGGTCGCACGATGCAGACGGACACGCGTAAGCGCGTCTCGCCGGGCCTGCCGGCCCGTGCGGCCGCCGCGCTCGTCGCGGCGTTGATCGCGTTCGCGCCGGCCGGTGCGCAGGCGGCACCGCCGAAGCGCAGCACCGCGCCCTACTCGTTCGCGGTCGTGTCGGGCGTGATCAACACCCCAGCGGACGAACCGGCTGCACAGCGGCTGCTCGACGCGATCGCGCGCGAGCGCAATCTCGCGTTCGTGGTGTATGCGGGCGATCTCAAGGGTTCGAAGGAAGCGTGCCGCGATGCACTGTATTCGCAGCGCGGCGCGATCCTGGATGCGGCACGCGTGCCGCTCATATTCATTCCCGGTCACGACGACTGGGCAACGTGCAACACCGTGGCCGGCGGTAGCTACGATCCGGTCGAGCGGCTCGACTTCCTGCGGCAGACACTGCTCGCCGATTCGGCACTGCCCGACCCCGGCGCGCTGCCGATCACGCGGGAAAGCGAAGTCGCACGGTTCCGGCCGTATCGCGAGAATGCCCGCTGGATGCGCGACGACATCGTCTACGTCGCGCTCAACGCGCCGGCGCCGAACAACCATTACCTGACGGCCGGCGGCCGCAATGGCGAATTCGAGGACCGCATCATCGCGAACGGTTTCTGGATCGACCACGCGGCCGAATACGCGAAGCGGCGCGAGGCGCGTGCGATGGTGGTGATGTTCGAAGGCGATCCGCAGTTCGAACGCTATGAACGCGCGGAACGCTTCGCATGGCTGCGTTTCAACCGGCCGCGCGTACGCGACGGCTTCCGTGAGTTGAAACGAACGCTGGTGAAGGCGGCGGCGACGTTCCGCGGCCCGATCCTGGTGATGCACGCGAGCGGCGAACCGCTGGCGAACGGCTTCCTGATCGACCGGCCGCTGCGTGCCGACGATGGTGAGCTGATAGGAAACGTGACGCGCGTCGCGATCGGACCGCGCCATCCGGCGAATCAGTGGGTCAAGGTGAGCGTGTCGCCGTCACGGCAGACAATCTTCAACGTCAGCCTGCAGGAGGTGCCGAAGAACCTGCCGGTGCCGCCCGCGCTGCCGCTCGTGCCGCACGACGACGTGCCGCTGCCACAGATGCCGGAAATCCCCGCGTTGCCGGCGCTGCCCGACTCGTCGTCGGTCGCGCCGCCGCTGCAGGGTGACGGCGCCGCCCCGGGCGGCGCGTCGTGGCCTGCGCCGCCCCCTGCATCGGGGCCGGCGCCCGGCGTGCCTGCAAGCTCAGTGCAGAGTACGCCCTGACGGCGCTTCGCCGTCTTCGTCTTCGTCATCGTCCTCGTCGACGATCTCGAGCCCTTCCGCGCCATGTGCGTGCTCATGCTCGATTTCGTCTTCGGTGGCTTCGCGAACGTCCTTCACGGTCAGCGCGAAACGCAGCGCCATGCCTGCCAGCGGGTGATTGCCGTCGAGCACGACCTTGTCTTCGGCGACGTCGGTGACCGTGTAGATCAGCGAATCGACTTCCTCGTCGCCGTCTTCCGGCGTGCCCTCGAACTGCATGCCCACTTCGAGCGGCTCGGGAAAACGATCGCGCGGCTCGATCTTCACGAGTTCGGGATCGTAGTCGCCGAACGCGTCCTGCGGCTCGAGCTGGACCTGCGCCTCGTAGCCCGGCTCGTGGCCGTCGAGCTGTTCCTCGATCTTGGGGAACGTGCCATCATAGCCGCCGTGCAGATAAACCATCGGCTCGTCGCTTTCCTCGATCAGATTGCCCTGTGCATCCGACAGCTTGTAAGTGACCGACACGACGGTGTTTTTTGCGATTTTCATCCAATTCTCCCAAATACAAGTCTCATTATACGATGCGCAACCGGTCTCAAGCCGAACCGCGGGATGCCGCTGCCGCCCCGTTCGGCGCGCCGCCCTCCGATCTTCCCACACCGCTGCTTGGCGGTCTTACGCCGACGCAATTCATGCGCGGCTACTGGCAGAAGAAGCCGCTCCTGATCCGCCAGGCGATCCCCGGCGTCGCGTCGCCGGTCTCGCGCGACGCGCTGTTCGAGCTCGCCACCGACTATGACGCGGAATCGCGACTGATCACCCATTTTCGTAACAAGTGGCAACTGGCTCACGGCCCGTTCGAACCGGGCTCGCTGCCGGCCGTCACGCGCAAGGCCTGGACCCTGCTCGTACAAGGGCTCGACCTGCACGTCGACGCGGCGCGCGCGCTGCTCGACCGCTTCCGCTTCATCCCCGACGCGCGGCTGGACGACCTGATGATCTCGTACGCGACGGACGGCGGCGGCGTCGGCCCGCATTTCGATTCATACGACGTCTTCCTGCTGCAGGTCGAGGGCCGGCGCCGCTGGCGCGTCGGCGCGCAGAAGGACCTGTCACTGCAGCCGGACGTGCCGCTGAAGATTCTCGAAAACTTCGAGCCCGGCGACGAATGGGTGCTGGAACCCGGCGACATGCTGTACCTGCCGCCGCACATCGCGCACGACGGCGTGGCCGAAGGCGAATGCATGACCTGCTCGATCGGCTTCCGGGCACCGTCCGCAGGCGAACTGGGCGCCCAGTTCCTGTACTATCTCGCGGAGCGTGGCGGCCTGCGGGATGGGTGCGGCGACGACCTCTACCGCGACCCGAAGCAGCCGGCCGTCGACACGCCCGCGCAACTGCCTCCGGCGATGGTGGAGCGCGTCGCGGAGATCGTCGACGCGATTCGCTGGCGCAAGCGCGACGTCGCGGAGTTTCTCGGCTGCTACCTGAGCGAGCCCAAACCGAACGTCGTTTTCGACCCGCCCGCGCGCCCGCTGTCCGAGGCCGCGTTCGTCACGCAAGCGTCACGTCGTGGCGTGTGTCTCGACAGAAGGGCCGCATTGATGTATAACGCGCGCTCGTACTTCATTAATGGCGAGGAAGGACCGCTCGAGCAGGCCAGCGAATGGCTGCCCGAACTGGCCAATCAACGCCAGATGGAGGCGAAACGGTTTGTAACACTATCCCGGGCTCCCTCAATGACAGCTTTATTGCACGAGTGGTATCGTGCGGGCTGGATACGGGTCGGAAACCGGAATTAGTGTGAGTCGCCCCGTATGCCCGTACAGATCAAATTCTGTATGGGAAAGACAACGTATTGACCCCGCATTTGTCGACGGTCGATAGGAAAGTGCATATAATTTCCGCCCAAGCCGTAGGGAAGATTCACGCTCTAGAAGTGCATCTCCACCAGCGGCCCAGGTCGGTGTTGGAGCACATTACCGGTATTGTTTCGCGCTGTTGCTTACCTTTAACCATAAAAGGACGTGATCATGAAGAAATCCCTCCTCGTAGCTTCCCTGTTGGCTGCTGTTGCACTGGCTGCTTGCAACAAGAGCGCTGATCAAGCTGCTTCGTCGGCTGCAAGCGACGCGGCTGCTGCTGCTTCGTCGGCTGCTTCGGCAGTTGCTGGTGCTGCGAGCGACGCTTCGGCTGCTGCTTCGTCGGCAACGGCTGCTGCGAGCGACGCTGCTGCTGCAGTGGCGTCGGCTGCTTCGGCAGCGACGGCTGCTCCGGCTTCGGGCGCAAGCCAGTAAGCCTCAGCGTCAGCTGAAAAAAAACCGGCCCGAGGGCCGGTTTTTTTACGTCTGCCGTTTTCGCGCCTGTCGCCCGGCAGTCATACGGGGCCGCCGCAGCGGCCCTGCCCCGCTCACCCGAGCGCCAGCCAGTCGAAGCCCGCGTCCTGCGTGGCCACGATCACGTCCTCCCCGTTCGTCCCCAGTACGCCGCCAAACGCCTGGCGGACCAGTTCCGGCAGGTTGTTCTGCTGGCTCAGGTGCGCCCCGACCAGGTGCCGAAGGCGGCTGCGCTCAAGCGATGCGAGGATGGCCGCCGCTGCGTCGTTGCTCAGGTGGCCGTGGTTGCCGCCGATGCGCGCCTTCAGCGACTGCGGATAGCGGCTCGCGGCCAGCATTGCGGTGTCGTGGTTGGATTCGAGCACCAGCGCGTCACAGCCGCTCAGTACCGTCGTGATGTGCGGCGTGGCCATGCCGACGTCCGTCAGCACGCCGAGCCGGCTGCAGCCGTCCATAAAGACGAACTGGAGCGGCTCGCGCGCGTCGTGAGGGACCGTATAGGGCATCACGGCCAGATCGCGTATCGCGGCCGTCTCGTCGCCCCACAGCACGTGGAGGTCGACATCGGCCTCGTCCGCGCCGACAGCGCGCGCGGTACCCCAGCTCATATAGAGCGGCAGCGACGCCCGGCGAGCGAGCGTCAGCGCACTGCCGACGTGGTCGCTATGTTCGTGGGTAATCAGGATCGCATCGAGATCGCCGATGCAGAGATTCAGACGGCCGAGCCGACGCTCGACCTCCTTGGCGGAAAAGCCGCAGTCGAGCAACACGCGGGTGGTCGTCGTGCCGCTCGAGGCCTCGACGACCAGCGCGTTGCCTTCGCTGCCGCTTCCGAGGCTGGCGAATCGCACGCGCTCAGTTCAGCTGCGCGTGGAGCAGCGAAATGATCCGCTGCGCGTCCGACGAGTTGTCGACCTGGCCGTTTGCGCCGATCACTGCGACCTGCGTGCCGCCGTTGCCTTGCGCGCGTACGTTGACCAGGAATTCCTTGCCCGGCTTCGCGGCGGCCGGGCCGCCGTAGAACAGCTTGCCGAACAGGCCGTCACGCTTCAGCTCTTCCATCGAATTCGCATAGCGCACGGTGTACACGCCCTTCTCGCGGTCGCGATTGTCGACCGTGAAGTTGGTCCGGTCGAGCGCCAGGCCCACCCGCAGCCATGCGCGGTCGAACGACTCGGCCAGCTGCAGCGTTGCCGCGCCGTTGCTCGTGTCGCTGACCTGCGCCGGCGCCGTCGCGGGGCGTGCATCGGTCAGCAGCTGCTTCGCCTGCGCATCGGTCAGGCCGAACTTCTGCATCAACTTCGACAGGAACACAGCTTCCAGCACCGGGTTGCGCGGACGCTCCTCCCAGCGCGACGACGTGCCGCCCTGCGGGCCGACCATCATTTCTTCCATCGCGCTGTGCGTGATCGAGATGTCGGTGTTGCCGTCCGACGTGCGGTTCACGAGCGTACGGAAGCGGTCGCGCGTACCGGACGAGTACGCGAAATCGATGACCTTGCCGATCGTGCGGCGGAACCAGTCGTCGGGAATGTTCGCGCGGTTTTCGGCCCAGTCGGTGGCCATGATGCCCGTCGACGGCGCGTCGGTCTTCAGCGAGAAACCGTTCTCCTGCCAGAACTCCTTCAGGATCGGCCACAGCTGCTCGGGCGTCCGGCCGTCGACGACGAGCCAGCGGCGGTCGCCGTCGCGCTCGATGTGCATGCCGAACGGATCCTGCGCGCTCGGGATGCCGTCGGTCGCGTTGCCGGCCTGGGTCGTGGCCCGCGGCGGCAGCGTGCCGAGGCCGGCGTTGCTCGGCGGCGCGACGAACTGCTGCGTCGTCGGTACCGGCTTCAGATCGCTCGGCACCGCGAGCGGCGGCGCCGAACCGGTGTTCTTGTAGTTGACCCGGTCGGGGGCCAGATAGTCGTTCAGCGTATCGCAGCCGGCGAGCGCGCCCAGCGCCAGCGCCACCACCGACATCTGGATGGCGCGAGAGGAAAAGGCGAAACGTTTCATGAAATCCTTCGTCTTGCTAGAACGCTCGTCAGGAGCGGCGCCGGACGGAGCCGGCCGGTGCGGGTTGATCAGGGTACGAGCCGGCGGCCGCAGGACGCGGCCGCCTCGGCATCAGGCGAGGACGCCGGCCTCGACGAGGGCCGAACGCACGGCATCGTGGCAGCGCTCGTCGAGCGCCGTGAGCGGCAGCCGGATGCCGCCCTGCATCTTGCCCATCGCCTGCAGCGCCCACTTCACCGGAATCGGGTTCGCCTCGATGAACAGGTTCTTGTGCAGCGACAGCAGCTTCATGTGCAGTTCGCGGGCCGTCTGGACGTCGCCGGCCAGCGCTGCACGGCACAGTTCGCTCATCGCGCGCGGTGCGACGTTCGCCGTGACCGAGATGTTGCCGTGGCCGCCGAGCAGCATCAGCGCGATAGCCGTCGGATCGTCGCCGCTATAGATCGCGAAATGCTTCGGTGCAGCCTTGATCAGGTGCGCGGCGCGATCGATGTTGCCGGTTGCTTCCTTCACGCCGATGATGCCCGGGACTTCCGCGAGGCGCAGCATCGTCTCGTTCGCCATGTCCGCGACCGTGCGGCCCGGCACGTTGTACAGGATCACCGGCAGGTCGACCGCTTCGGCGATCGTCTTGAAGTGCCGGTACATGCCTTCCTGCGTCGGCTTGTTGTAGTACGGCACGACCTGCAGCGTCGCGTCCGCGCCGACGGCTTTCGCGTGCTTCGTCAGCTCGATCGCCTCGGCGGTCGAGTTGCCGCCCGCGCCCGCGATGATCGGGATGCGTTTCGCCGCATGCTCGACCGCCGTGCGGATCATCAGGATGTGCTCTTCGACGTTGAGCGTTGCCGACTCGCCGCTCGTACCGACCACGACGAGCGCATCGGTGCCTTCCGCGATATGCCAGTCGATCAGTTTGCGAAACGCCGGCAGGTCGAGACTGCCGTCTTCGAGCATCGGGGTGACGATCGCGGGGATGCTGCCGCGGATTTGAATGCCGTCTTGGGTGCCGTTAGCCATGAAACGCGATTGAGATTATGTACCGGTAAACGTTGAGATTGTAGCGGATTAGCCGGGCAGTTCGTAACGTGGAATTCCCGCCCCCGCCTTCGGGGTCGCGCCCTCGCGCACTGCGCAGAGACGCTGGACGAACGCCTCGCGCGGCGCGGCAACGAACCCGTCCTCGTACGCAACCACCCGCAGGCGGCCGTGCACGGCGTCCAGCAGCTCGCCCGGGGCGAGCAGGAACGCGGGGTTGGACGGTTTACCGACCGATTCGTTTCCTTGCGCGAAGGTTTCGTAGATGAGCACGCCGCCCGGCGCCACCGCATCGAGCAGATGGGGCCAGAGCGGACGATGCAGATAATGGGTGACGATCACCGCCGAAAACTGGTCGCCGGCCGGCAATGGCCACGGCGCGCCTTCGAGATCGGCGTCACGGGCGTCGACGCCCGGAATCGCGCGCAACGCGGCCAGCGCGACCGGGTCGCGGTCGAGTGCGACGACCGGATGCCCGCGCGACGCGAACCAGCGCGCATGGCGGCCGCCGCCCGCGGCGACATCCAGCACC
>NZ_ASSI01000182.1:0-10550 GCF_000466765.1 Burkholderia sp. AU4i
GCCGGCATGCCGGCCAGCGGGTCCGCATCGAGCGTCGAAGCGGGCGCGGCAGTGTCGTCCGAGTTCGCGTCCGTATCGGCGCTTGCGCCGAACATCGACGAGAACACGTCCGGCAACCCGCCTTCGCCTGCCGCATACGGATTGACGGCCGGGCGGGCGAGCGCCGCGCCCGGGCGCGACACGATGCCCGGCACCGCGGCGGCGGGCACCGATTCCGGCACGCGCGGCGCGGCGATGCGTGCGCGTGCCGCGGCCGGCGGCGTCACGGCGGCCAGGTCCGAATCGGCGAGTGCAACGATTTCGACGCTGCCGTCATCGAGCGTGCGGTTCGACAGCACGACCGCGTCGGCGCCGAGCGCCTCGCGCACGAGACGAAGTGCGTCGCGGCTCGTTGCGCCGGTGAATTTGCGAATGTTCAAGCGGAACCCCCGATGACGTTAACGACTTTGATCGTGCGTGTGTCCGGCACTTCGGCGTACGACAGCACTTTCAATTGCGGCAGGCTGCGGCGCAGGAAACGCGCGAGCATCGCGCGCAGCGCGTGCTGCACGAGCAGCACGGGCGGCAGCCCGAGATTCTGTTGACGCAGCATCGCCTGCTGCGTGCCGGTCAGAAGGTTGTGCGCGAGGCCGGGTTCGAGGCCCGGGTTCGCGCCGGTGGCGAGCGCCTGCGACAGCACGCGCTCGAGATTCGCGTCGAGGCCCATCACCTGCATCTCGCCCGCGCCCGGATACCACTGCTGCGTGATCGCGCGGCCGAGCGCGAGCCGCACCGCGGCCGTGATCTCGAACGCGTCGCCGCGGCCCGCGTGTTCGGACACGGCCTCGAGGATCGTGCGCATGTCGCGGATCGGCACGCCTTCCTCGAGCAGGTTCTGCAGCACCTTCTGCAGCGTCGTCAGCGAGATCGTCTTCGGCACGAGGTCCTCGACGAGCGACGGCGCGTCCTTGCCGGTGCGCTCGACGAGCGCCTGCACTTCCTGGCGGCCGAGCAGCTCGGCCGCGTGCTGGACGACCAGATGGTTCAGGTGCGTCGCGACGACCGTGCTCGCGTCGACCACCGTGTAGCCGTACACCTGCGCCTGTTCGCGCATCGCGACGTCGATCCACACGGCCGGCAGCCCGAATGCGGGGTCCTGCGTGACGGCGCCCGGCAGCGCGGCCGTCACCTGGCCGGGGTTGATCGCGAGCCACTGGCCCGGGAACACTTCGCCGACGCCGATCTCGACGCCCTTCAGCGCGATCCGGTACGCGTTCGGCCGCAGCTCGAGGTTGTCGCGGATATGGATCACGGGCGGCAGGAAGCCGATTTCCTGCGCGAATTTCTTGCGGATGCTCTTGATGCGCTTGAGCAGTTCGCCGTCGCTGTTCTTGTCGACGAGCGGGATCAGCCGGTAGCCGACTTCGAGGCCGAGCGGGTCGATCAGCTGCACGTCGTCCCAGGTCGCCTCGTGGCTGTCGGACGGCAGCACGGCGGGCGGTGCGATGTCGGTCAGGTCGCCGGCCGCCTTGCGGGCCGCCGCGCGCTTCGTCTGCGTACGGGCCAGCCAGATCGCGCCGCCGCCGAGCGCGAGGAACGCGAAGTGCGGCATGCCCGGGATCAGCCCCATCAGCACGATGATCGCGCCGGTGATGTTCAGCACGCGCGGGTTCGTGAACAGCTGGCCGGTGATCTGCGTGCCGATGTCCTCGTCGGTCGCGACGCGCGACACGATCACGCCGGCCGCGGTCGAGATCACGAGCGACGGGATCTGCGCGACGAGGCCGTCGCCGATCGTCAGCAGCGTGTAGTTCGTGCCGGCCGCGGCGAACGTCATGTCGTGCTGGACCATCCCGACGATCAGCCCGCCGATCACGTTGATCGCCATGATGATCAGGCCGGCGATCGCGTCGCCGCGCACGAACTTCGACGCGCCGTCCATCGACCCGTAGAACTCGGCTTCCTGCGAGACGGCCAGGCGGCGCTTGCGCGCCTGCTCTTCGTTGATGAGGCCCGCGTTCAGGTCGGCGTCGATCGCCATCTGCTTGCCGGGCATCGCGTCGAGCGTGAAGCGCGCGGACACTTCGGCGATCCGCCCCGCGCCCTTCGTGATCACCATGAAGTTGATGATCATCAGGATCACGAACACGACGATGCCGACCGCGAAGTTGCCGCCGACGAGGAAGTGGCCGAACGCCTCGATCACCTGGCCGGCCGCGTCCGGCCCGGTGTGGCCCTCGAGCAGCACGACGCGCGTCGACGCGACGTTCAGCGACAGGCGCAGGAGCGTCGAGAACAGCAGCACGCTCGGGAACGCCGCGAAGTCGAGCGGCTTCATCGTGTACATGCTGACGAGCAGCACCATCACGGACAGCGCGATGTTGAACGTGAACAGCAGATCCAGCAGCATCGGCGGCAGCGGCAGGATCATCATCCCCAGGATCATGCAGATGAGGATCGGGCCCGCGAGCGCGCGCAGGTTGGTGCCCGCGAACGGATTCTGGCGCTTCGCGAACAGGCCGGTCGGGGTGCTCATGCCGCGCCTCCGTTACCGAGCGTGTCTTCGGCTTCCTCGCGTTCGTCGTCGGCGGAGACCGACGCGCCCTTGTCGAGGTCGGCCGGCACGTCCAGGTCGACCGGCACCGCCGGGAACGCGCCGCCTTCCGAACGGAAGCGCTTGAGCTGGTAGACCCACGCGAGCACTTCGGCGACGGCCGAGTACAGCGAGCCGGGAATCTCGCGTTCGAGTTCGACGTTGTGATACAGCGCACGCGCGAGCGGCGGCGCTTCGAGCAGCGGCACGTTGTGTTCGGCCGCGAGTTCGCGGATGCGCGCGGCGACGAGGTTCACGCCCTTCGCGACGACCTTCGGCGCGCGCATCTCGCCGTCCGTGTATTGCAGCGCGACGGCGAAGTGCGTCGGGTTCGTCACGACCACGTCGGCCTTCGGCACGGCCGCCATCATCCGGCGCCGCGCGATCGCGCGCTGCTGCTGGCGGATCCGCCCCTTCACGTGCGGATCGCCTTCGTTCTCGCGATGCTCGCGCTTCACTTCTTCCTTCGTCATGCGCAACTTCTTGTTGTACTGCCAGATTTGGTAAGGCACGTCGAGCGCGGCGACCACCAGCATCCCGGCGACCGTCGTGCCGCAGCACACGGCGACCAGGTGCAGCGCATCGGGCAGCGCCACGCCGAGCGGCTGCATCGCGAGACCGAGCAGCTCGTCCTTGCTGCGCCAGATCGCGACGCCGCCGATCACGCCGACGACCAGCGTCTTCGCGAGCGACATCCCGAGCTGGATCGGCCCCTGGATCGAGAAGATCCGGCCGAGGCCCGAGATCGGGTTCAGGCGGTCGAACTTCAGTTCGAACGTCTTCTGCGAGATCAGCCAGCCGCCGAGCGCCATCGGCGCGAGCAGCGCGGCGACACCGGTGAGCGCGAGCAGCGGCAGCAGCGCGGCGAAGCCTTCGAGGCTCGCGCTGCCGGCCGCCGACAGCATCCGGTTCGTGTCGAACGCGGTGGCGCGATCGAACAGGAACGCGCCGCGCAGCATTGCCTGCAGATGCCCGCCCGACGGGCCCGCGAGCAGCCAGGCACCGTAGAACCCGGCCGCGAGCAGCGCGAACGAAGCCAGTTCGCGCGAACGCGCGACCTGCCCCTCCTCGCGCGCCTTCTCGCGGCGCCTGGGAGTGGCGGCTTCGGTCTTGTCGAGATCGCTCTCGTCTGCCACGGGGCCTCCAGTCGGGTACGGCGGAATGCCGCTTTCCAGTGACACCGATTATTCATGGAGGCGTCAAACACCGATCGGTCGAGCAAAGCCGGGAAAGGGGGGTATTTCGGGGAATCGGGCGAGCCGGTGCAAACGCGGCCGGACGGGGCCGGAAGAGGGACGGAACGGGGTGCGGCGCGGCGGCGAAACGGGCCGGCCGGTGCGATGGCGGGGGTGGGGGTGGGCGCGGGGCTTCGGGCTTCGGGCTTCGGGCTTCGGGCTTCGGGCTTCGGGCCGAGCGACGACGGCGCGAAGCGGGAAAATGGTGAAGCGGTTGGTGAAGCGCTGACGCGGGTATAGCGGTCCAGGGGGTGCAGCGCGAAACCAGGCCCCGACGCGACAGCGTCGCGCGTCGGGGCAGGCGTCGGTCAGGCCGCCGCGATCGGGTCCGCGCCGAAGCGGTTCGGGCCTTCGGTGCCGCGCGAGCACATCCACACGAGCAGCAGGATGCCGCCGACGATCGGGATCAGTGCAAGCAGCAGGAACCAGCCCGAGCGGCCCGTATCGTGCAGCCGGCGCACGCTGACCGCGATGCTCGGAATGATCAGCGCGAGCGAAATCAGGCCGAGCACGACCAGCAGCAGCAGCGTGATCAGGCCCGCGTCGTGGCCCGCCGCGCCGACGACCTGCGCGACGATCGACAGCACGCAGGTGAGCAGCGCGAAATACCAGTATTCGGCACGGCGCGCGCGGCCTTCGAAGGTCGCGTATTTATTGAGTACGGAACGAACGGCTTCTGAGAAATTCATCTTATTACCCTCCTGTTTTATATTGACGACCCCGGAAACAACGCCGGCATTATATGTTTGAATTTCGGCGGACTCCAATCTATTTTCACATGGCGGGTAATGCGCTCGCCCGGCTGCAGCGCATGCCAGTACGGCGCGGGAACGGATACCGCAGCGGAATGCGGCGCCACAGGCTTGCATGCCGCGTCATTTTAATAATCTTTAACACCTGACATAAACGACAGCCCCGGATAATCCGGCACTTGATTACAACCGAATGAAACCCGGCGCGATCGATAATCGCTGCGAGTGACGCATTCGATTAACCGGCCGGTATTACGCCGGCGCGCAAGGCGCGCTACGCTTCGTCATTCCCGATTCAGCCTGACCGCACCATGCTCCGTCGTCCATTCGTTCCGTCGCTGTCGCTCGCCTGCGCGCTGGCAGCCGGCTGCGCAGGCACGCCGGCCCTGCCGCCCGGCGCGCAGGCGCCTGACGCACCGCATCCCGGCACGATCGCCCTGCACCATGCGTGGAACGGGTCGACGCAAACCCTGCGCGCGCAGGATGTCCCCGCGAGCGTCGCTTTCCGCTGCGCCGACGCGCGCGGCGAACCGTCGGAGCGCGCCCGCGCGGCCTGGTGCGTGCCGGTCGTCGAGATCGAATCGGTGTCGGTCGATGCCGCAGGGCGCCCGGTCGCGCCGGCCGACGCCGTCCGGATCGAAAGCACCGCGTACGGGCCCGGCCACCGCTTCCTCGACCATACGCAGCTGAGGCGTGCCGGCCGGCCGCCGGTCTAGCGCCCGTATACGCCGATCACGGGCTTTCCCGGCCCCCTGCCGGCCATGGGGCCGGCGAGGGGCCGTTCAAGCCGACAACGGGCCGGCGCACGCGCCTAGCCCGCCGCCGCCCGCTGCAGCGCGGCGAGATCGAGCTTCTTCATCGTCATCACCTGCGCCATCACGCGCTCGGCGCGCGCGGGATCACCCGCCATCAGTTCCGGCAGCTGCACAGGCACGACCTGCCACGACACGCCGAACCGGTCGCGCAGCCAGCCGCACTGTTGCGCGCGCTCGTCGCCGCCTTCGGACAGGCGCGCCCAATAGCGGTCGATTTCGTCCTGGTCCCGGCAGTTGACGACGAACGACACGGCCGGCGTGATCTGGAACACGGGGCCGCCGTTCAGCGCGATGAACGCCTGCCCGTCGAGCTCGAACGCGACGGTCATCACCGCGCCCTCCGCGCTGCCGGATGCGTGCGCGCCGGCCTTGCCGTAACGCGCGACGTGCACGATGCGCGCGTTGTCGAACACCGACACGTAGAAACCGGCGGCCGCCTCGGCGTCGCGGTCGAACCAAAGGAACGGGGTGATGCGTTGTATGCGCGGGCTCATGGCGCTGCCTCCTCGATGTCGTGCCGGCACGGCCGCCGGTATTACATCGTAGGCGCTCTTCCCGCACGCGGCGGCGCTCCGGCCCGGCCGGTCGTGCCGTGCGCGGCCGCCGGATAAAAAAAGGGGGCGATTTCTCGCCCCCGTTCCCTTCAGCTTGCGGCCCTGCCGCGTCAGAACGCGACGAAAGGCGCCGCGCCGCCGGTCGAGGTCTTGTCCATCCCGAAGTAGATCGTCCTGCCGTAGAAGTGCGGCATGCCGATGTCGAGCCAGCTGGACGAACCGAACGGACCCGCGATGTCGTTGAACGCGTATGTCGACGGGTTCGAGAACAGCGAATCCGCGTTCATGAACGTGATCGGCACAGTGCCGGACACGCCGTTCTGGCCGGTCAGTGTCGCCGAGTCATTGACCGTAGTCGCCGGGCAGTAAAACTGCGTGTTCCTCGTGCATGCCGTCCCGTTCGCCGACGAATCGTTGAAGAAATACGCGTTCGAGCCCGTATCGAAGAACGCGGTCACGTTGCGCCCGAGGAACGTCGCGTTGACGTCGCCCGTCGTGGTCGACGTCATCACGGTCTTCCCGGTCAGGTCGGGCAGGCCGAACGTCAGCGTCCCGGTTGCGCTGGGCTGCCCGCTGTTCGAGATGCTCGGCATCGTCACGCTCACCCCGCTGCTGTCGGCGAAACGATGAACCGGGTTGGCCACCTGCTGCGCCACCGGCACGAGCGCGACCGCGCAGCTCGCGTTGTCGCCGTTCGGGCACGCGTAGTAGTTGTTGCTCGACGACGTCGACGTCGCGCAGGTCGTGCCGCAGTCGACCGGCGCCGGCCCGATGCCGAGAATCCCGTTCGCGCCGAGCGCGCTCGCCGAGTTGGCCGACGCTCCGCCGTTCGTGCACGAGGCCGGCACGTTCGTCGTGCCGAGGTCGCCGATGATCTGCACGGGCAGCGAACGCGCCTGCTCGGCGCCGATCGACAGGTCGACCGTGCGCACCGAACCCCACGTATAGCTCGACACGAACTTGCCGCACTCGGCGACCGGCGCGCCGCCGCTCGTCACCTGCGGGAGACTGCCGAGCACGCCCGACACCGCACTGCCGACGAGCCGCAGCCCGTAGGACGCGGTATCGACGAGCACGTTGTTGACCACCTGGCAGTTCGACGTGCCCGGCGCACAGACCTTCACGCTGATGGTCGGGATGTTGATCACGTTCGCCACGCCGGCGTTGACGTTGATGACGGCCGTGTTCCCGGAATTGCCGTCCGAGCCGCCCGAACCGTTGTTGCCGGTGTTGCCCGAGTTGCTGCTGCCGCCGCCGTCGCCGCCGCCACCGCATGCGGTCACGAGGATGGCCGTCGCCGCCGCGAGGCCCAGCACGCCGAGCCAGCGCTTGAATGTACGAGGAATGCTCAAGATCGCTCTCCCGCTGTCACTGGATGTCGGTGCCGGCCACGCCGGCAGGCAGCGCCGCCGGCAGCCACGCCTGGCCCGAGAAGGCGCCCATGTGGCCGCCCGTCCGGATCACGAGGCCGCTCGTATCGACGGACACGGGCGCGCGCCAGCCGCGCGCCTTGTGCGCCGCCTGGACGCCAGCGGTGTACTGCGGGAAATAGCTGCCGAGCAGCGATGCGAGATCCGGCATCGTCGGCCCTTGCCACGCGAGGCCGAACACGGTGCCGGCGGCCGACGTGTATTCGTGAATGACGGTGCCCGACCCGAGCGTGATTTCGCGGACGGTATAGGCGGCGGCACTCGCCTGCACGCCGTCCGCCGAACGCATCGCGCGCTGCAGCGCACGCACGCTTGCGGCCTGATCGTCCGCCGGCGGCGACATCGGTGCGCCGCCCAGTTCGGCGTGCGCGTGGACGGCCCACAGCACACCCGTTGCAGCCGTCGCGTGCGCGACGGCGCGGCCCAAGCGTTTCAGCTTCACATTCCCTCCCACGGGACTGGCTTCGTGGCAGCGTGCGCGGCGATCGTGCCCGCGCCGCCTGCCGACGTATGAATCGTATGAATGACGCTTCGTTGCTGCTGACGCGTAGTATGCCTGCTGAGTGTGTCGAAGTGTCAATTCGACGCAGGCCGACCGGCGCGTGCGCAGGCGGCTAGCCCGGGTAAACGTGGTGGACGTTGTGGAAACGGCGCGACGCATGCATCGCGCCGCCCCGCGAAACGGAGGCGCGCCGATGCACGCGGCAGGGTCAGAAGCCCAGGCTGGCGAGCAGGTCGTCGACCTGCCCCTGGTCCTGGACCACGTCGGATTTGCCTTCCGGCGCGATCTGCGGGCCGTTCAGCAGCGACTCGGGGCTGCCGGTCGAGCTCATCTGCTCGGCGGCGAGCGCGGCCGCGGTGGCCGCGAACTGCTCGCGCCGCTCGGGCGCGATGTTCTCGACGAGCACCGTGAGGAGCTGCTGCTCGATCAGGTAGACCATGTCCATGATCTTCTTGATCACCTGCCCGGTCAGGTCCTGGAAATCCTGCGCGAGCATGATCTCGAGCAGTTGCGCGCTGGTCGCCGACGTCGATTCGGGCAGCGTGCGCAGGAACGTGCGCGTATCGTCCATCAGCTCGCGCACTTCCGCGTGCTCGATCGGCGCCGCATACCACTGCGCCCAGCGCGCGTCGAGTGCTTCGGCTTCGCTCTGGAGGCGCGCCTGCATCGGCTTGGCCACCTCGATCGCATTCAGCACGCGTTCGGCGGCCTGCTCGGTCATCGTCGCGACGTAGCGCAGCCGGTCGCGCGCATCGGGCACGGCTTCGGCCGCCCGCTCGACATGCTTGTCGAGCCCGAGCTCGCGCATCGAATCGCGCAGCGTGCGCGTGACATGGCCGATGCGCGCGAGGATGCGGTCGCTCGCGTAATCGGCACCTTCGGCCTGGCCGTCGGCGCTGAACCCGGCGCCCGTCAGCGCGGCATGGATCGGCTCGTTCACGTCAGCTCCCGGCCTTCGCCATCTTGTCGATGATCTTGTTCAGCTTCTCGTCGAGCGTCGCGGCCGTAAACGGTTTCACGACGTAGCCGCTCGCGCCGGCCTGCGCCGCCGCGATGATGTTCTCCTTCTTCGACTCGGCCGTGACCATCAGCACCGGCAGGTGCGTGAGCGTCGCGTCCGCGCGGATTTCCTTCAGCATCGCGAGGCCGTCGAGGTTCGGCATGTTCCAGTCCGAGATCACGAAGTCGTAGCCGCCGCCGCGCAGCCGCGCGAGGCCGGCGAGGCCGTCCTCGGCCTCGTCGACGTTCGAGTAGCCCAGTTCCTTGAGCAGGTTGCGGACGATCCGGCGCATCGTCGGGAAATCGTCCACCACCAGGATTTTCATGCTCTTGTCCATCGTCGTTCCTTTCCAGATTCGTTTCCGTCGGGACGCGTATCGTGGCACGCGCCCCGTGACATTCCATTCAAACGCGCTGCACGCGGTCGCCCATCGTCGCCAGGCGCGCCATCACGCGGCGGCTCATGTCGGCGAGCGGCGCGACCTCGTCCGCGCCGCCGAGCGCGATCGCCTCGCGCGGCATCCCGAACACGATGCAGCTTGCTTCGTCCTGCGCGAACGTGTGGGCGCCCGCGCGTTTCATTTCCAGCAGGCCGGCCGCGCCGTCGCGGCCCATCCCGGTCAGGATCACCCCGATCGCGTTCTTGCCCGCGTGCGTCGCCGCCGAGCGGAACAGCACGTCGACCGACGGGCGGTGCCGGTTGACCGGCGGCTCGTCCGACAGTTGCGCAATATAGTTCGCCCCGCTCCTCGCAAGCAACAGGTGCGCGTGGCCCGGCGCGATATACGCGTGGCCCGGCAGCACGCGCTCGCCGTGCTCGGCTTCCTTCACCGCGATCCGGCACAGGCCGTTCAGCCGCTGTGCGAACGATTTCGTGAAGCCCGGCGGCATGTGCTGCGCGATCAGCACGGCCGGCGCGTCCGGCGGCAGCGGCGTCAGCACTTCGCGGATCGCCTCGGTGCCGCCCGTCGATGCGCCGATGATGATCAGCTTCTCGGTACTGACGAGCGGGTTGTTGATCATCGGCGCGGCCGCATGGCTGTCCGCCGCGCGCGCGACGGCCTGCGGCTGCGGCGCCTGGCGCACGCGCGCACGCGACGCCGCGCGGATCTTGTCGGCGAGCTTTTCCGCATAGTCGAGCATCCCGTCGCGAATCCCGACGCGCGGCTTCGTGACGAAATCGACCGCACCGAGCTCGAGCGCGCGCAGCGTGATTTCCGAGCCGCGCTCGGTCAGCGACGACACCATCACGACCGGCATCGGCCGCAGGCGCATCAGCTTCTCGAGGAAGTCGAGCCCGTCCATGCGCGGCATTTCGACGTCGAGCGTGAGCACGTCGGGGTTGTGCTGCTTGATGAGCTCGCGCGCGACGAGCGGATCGGGCGCGGTCGCGACCACCGTCATGTCGGGCTGGCTGTTGATGATCTCGGTCATCAGGCTGCGGATCAGCGCCGAATCGTCGACGCACAATACTTTGATCTTCTGCACTGCGGTCATGCCTCCTGCTTTCTTGATAGGTTCGCCGCATACGGGCTGCCGGCTTGCGGGTTCGCTGCCCGTAAGCCACTGGAGCCGCCGGCGCCGCCCGGCGCCGCGCCGCGCGCGCCGAACAGCTCGATACGCGGGCGCGCCGGCTGCGGCGCGGCCGGCCGTTTCGCCGCAAACAGCTCGACGTGAGGGCGCGGCCGCGC
>NZ_ASSI01000183.1:0-10582 GCF_000466765.1 Burkholderia sp. AU4i
CACGGCCGACGCCGCGGCCGGCACGGCATGCGCGCCCGATTCGGGGGCGACGGCCGGCAGCGAAAGCGGCACCGGCGCCGCGGGCGGCGTCGGCACGGCCGGGGTCGTCATCTTCATCGGCTCGCCCTGCGGCGTCGGCGCGGGTTCGGGCAGCGGCGTGACGGGTTCCTTCTCGGCGGCCTTGACGGTCGCGCGGTCGCGGCGGGCCGGGTCGATCTTCAGGAAATGCTCGACGAGATTGAAGAAGCGCTCATAGAACACGCCGGCGGGAATCGTCTCGCTGGCGGTCTTGACGAGCGCGTCGTCGCTCGACCCGATCGGCAGCGACAGCGAGCCGAACACGCTGAGCCCGACGCTGGCCGACGTATTCGACTTCTTCAGCGTGTAACGATCCTGCACCGCGTTGACGTACGCGATGCTCGACGAGCCGTCCGCGTTCGCGTCCGCGCACACGACGTGAAACTCGATCACGACGTGCATGTCGTTGTTCGGCTGGAAATTCTTGCTGCCGTCGACCGCATCGTTGCGCGACGACGACACCACATAACCCTGGCTCAGCAGCGCGCGCCGCGCGGCCTCGCAGGCCGCGTCGGATTTCGAATGGAACGTATGCGCATACGGGCTGCTCGTCGCGTCGAACTGTTCCTGCTGGTAGATCGGCTTGGGCGGCGACGAGCACGCCGCCAGCACGGTCGCGGCCGCGAGCGCGCACGAAACGGAAAACAGGCGAAATCGGTTGTGCATGGCGTCTTTCAGAAGGCTTGGCGAGAGGCCGCGCAACGGCGGTGCCTGGATGAAGCGCGCGGCAATCTCGTAAGGCCGGGGCGCCATTATAGTTTCGTTTGATGTCGCACTCGCTTCAGTCGGCCGGCGCGCCGCGTCCAGCAATTGCGACGTCAGCGGATGGTGTTCGCCGCGCCGCGAGCGGATCGCGTGGATCTCCTCGGTCACGTCGCCCGCGCGCCCGAGCCGCCGCAACCCGCGCAGCAGCGACGCATCGTTCGCGCCGAGTTCGCTCAGCGGAAACACGCCGAGGCCGCGCGCCGCGAACACGGCCATCAGCGCGCTGTCCTCGAATTCTCCGGCCACGCGGGGCATGATCCGCTCACCTTCCAGCCACCGGTCGAGGCGCGCGCGCAGCGCCGAATGCGCGGTCGGCAGCAGCACGGGCAACTCGGCGAGGCACTGCGGAAAGTGCTCCCGCGCGGCCGGCGTGACGAGTGCCGCGGGGCCGTACCAGTCGACCGGCGACGCGACGAGCCGCTCGCTCGTCACGCGCAGGTTCGAACCGGACGGCGCGCCCTGGCCGGCCAGCACGAGATCGAGATGATGCAGCGCGAGCTCCGCGAGCAGCGCGTCGTGCTCGCCCTCGTGGCACAGCAGCCGCAGCGTGGGGGTAGCCAGCACGGGTGCCAGGATCGCGTGCGCGGCAAGCTTGGAGATACCGTCCGCGAGGCCGACCGCAAGCCGCACGGTCGGCTGGCTGGCCGCCGCGCGCACCTCGTCGGGGATCAGCCGTCCCATCTCGAAGATCGCCTCCGCGCGCGCAAACGCGGCCTGGCCGGCGTCGGTCATCGCGACGCTGCGTCCGGCCGGGCGCAGCAACTGGTGCCCGAGCGCCTTCTCGAGCTCGCGCACCTGCGCGCTGATGGTCTGCACGGCCATGTCGAGCCGCGCGGCCGCGCGCGCAAAGCCGCCTTCCTTCACGACGACCCAGAAGTAGTACAGATGTCGGAAATTGAGCATCGGATCGTAATTTCGGAAAAACCGAACCAAAAATCAGATTCTCTCTGATTTTTACGAAGTTCTGGGCGGCATATCATCGGGCTTTCCACTTTCGAATCGGCCCATTTCATGGACTACCTGCTGACGCTTGCCGCCGACCCCGCCGTCTGGGCGGCGCTTCTGACGCTCGTCGTGATGGAAGTCGTGCTCGGCATCGACAACCTGATCTTCATCTCGATCCTCAGCAACAAGCTGCCCGAAGCGCAGCGCGCCCGCACGCAGCGCCTCGGCATCGCGCTCGCGCTGGTGATGCGCCTCGCGCTGCTCGGCAGCGTCGCGTGGATCGCAAGCCTCACCGAACCGGTGTTCACGCTGTTCGACCATGCGTTCTCGTGGCGCGACATGATCCTGCTGTCGGGCGGCCTGTTCCTCGTGTGGAAGGCGACCACCGAGATCCATCACCACGTGTCGCACGACGGTGACGGCGCGGGCGGTGCCGGCGGCGCGGCAGGCCTGACGATGTGGGCCGCGATCGGCCAGATCGTGATGCTCGACATCGTGTTCTCGATCGACAGCATCGTGACCGCGATCGGCATGACCGAACACGTGCCGATCATGTTCGTCGCGGTGATCGTCGCCGTCTCCGTGATGCTGTTCGCCGCGCAGCCGCTCGCACGCTTCATCGACCGCAACCCGACCATCGTGATGCTCGCGCTGTCGTTCCTGGTGGTGATCGGCATGACGCTGATCGCCGAAGGTTTCGGCTCGCATGTGCCGAAGGGTTACATCTACGCGGCGATGGCATTCTCGGCGTTCGTCGAGGGCATGAACATGCTGGCGCGGCGCGCGAAGGCGAAGCGCGCGGCACGGACGGAAGGCCGCTGAGCGGCCGCGCGCGACGCCGGCTGCCGCTCAGGCGGCACCCGGCTCGCGCGTTTCATACGGCATCCAGACGAAATTCGCACGGAAAGGAGAAGCGCGATGAAATGCCCTGTCTGCAAGACGCCCGACCTGCTGATGGCCGAGCGCCAGTCGATCGAAATCGACTACTGTCCGACCTGCCGCGGCGTATGGCTCGATCGCGGCGAACTCGACAAGCTGATCGCGCGCGAGACCGGCGACGCGCCGGTGCGTCGCGACGAGACGCCCGTGCGGCACGATGCGCAAGCGCCGCGCGGCCATGACGGCGGGTGGGGGCGCGACGGCCGCGCTCACGACGACCGGGACCGGCACGATGGCCGCTCGCACGGCGATCGTTACAAGCATGACGGCCAGCGTCGCCGGAAATCGGTGTTCGACCTGTTCGACTTCGACTGACTCCGCCGATGTCGTCATGTCGTTGAAAAGCCCCGCCGGGCGCGTACCCGGCGGGGCTTTTTCACGCGTGCGGGACGACGGCACGCACCGATGCTTACGCGTTGCCGGCCGTCACGTCGATGCGGCGCGGACGCGTTTCCTCGCGGCGCGGAATCGTCAGCGTCAGCACGCCGTCGCGCAGGTTCGCGTCGATCCTCGACGTGTCGAGGTCGGGGCTCAGCACGAAGCTGCGCGCATAGCGCGTCGCGCGGATTTCGGCATGCCGCACGCGGAGGTCGGCCGGCGTATCGAGGTGCGTGTCGGCCTCGATCGTCAGCGTGTTGTCGTGCACCTTTACGTCGAGGTTCTCGCGCGGCACGCCAGGCAGGTCGGCCCGCAGCGTGACGCCGAGGTGATTCTCGACGATGTCGACGGCCGGCGTGATCGCGGGCCGGCGCGCCGCTTCGGCGGCAGCGGGGTGGACGGTGCTCGATTGGCGTTCGGCCAGGGTCGGGTTCGCAGTCATGTCGGTATCCTGAGTATTATTGAACGGTGATCGCGCGCGGCTTCGATGCCTCGCGCCGGCCGACGCGAATCAGCAGGCAGCCGTTTTCGTAGCGGGCGCTGACCTGGTCGGGATCCGCGTCACGCGGCAGCTCGACGACGCGGCGGAACGCACCGTGAAAGCGCTCCTGCGCATAGGTGCGCAGGTCGTCGCCTTCTCCGCCTGGCGCCGGCTTGCGCTCGCCGCTGATCGTCAGCAGGTCCTTGTCGATCGACACGTCGAAGTCGGCCGCGGCCATGCCGGGCGCGAACGCGACGATCTCGATCGCGCTGTCGGTGGCGCCGACGTTGAGCGCGGGAAAGGCGCCGGGCCGCACCGCGCGAATGCCGGACGGACGATCGCCGAGCAGGTTCGCCACCTGCCGCTGCACGCGGGCGAATTCGTCGAACAGGTCGCTGCCGAAATGGATACCGCTCATGTGAGTCCTCCTGAACAGGGAACGCGGGAGACACGACGGCGCGACGCCGGCGGCGGGCGCGACGCGGGGGCTCCACTGGGTCGAAACGGGGGCAGTGCGTGGTGCGGTGCGCTGCCCGACGACGCGTAATTAGTGGCCGCCGCAGCGCATTTCAAGAGGGGATCCACAATCTGCATCAATGCAGGCCCGTGCGGTTCGATGCGACAATCGCCGCGATCTATCCGCAGACCAACGACACGGGACAACCATGGACATTCGACGCATCGCGATCGTCGGCGCCGGCGTGATCGGCGCCAGCTGGGCCGCTTTCTACCTGACGCAGGGCTTCGACGTCGTCGCGACCGATCCGGCGCCGCAAGCCGACGCGCGGCTGCGGGACGCACTGGCCGCGTTCCTCGGCGAGCGGGCCGCCGAGCTTTCCGCGCGGCTGTCGTTCGATGCCGATCTCGTGCGTGCGCTCGACGGCGTCGACTTCGTGCAGGAGAACGGCCCGGAGCGGCTCGACCTGAAGCGCGCGCTGTACCGGCAGATGGACGACGTGCTGCCCGCGCACGTGCCGATCGCGTCGAGTTCGTCGGGCCTGAAAATGTCGGACATCCAGACCGCGTGCGACAAGCATCCGGAACGTTGCCTGATTGCGCATCCGTTCAATCCGCCGCACCTGATTCCGCTCGTCGAGCTGGTCGGCGGCGAGGCCACCGGCCAGGACGTGATCGCGCGCGTGAAGGATTTCTACGACGCGCTCGGCAAGCAGACGATCGTCCTCAACAAGGAGATGACCGGCCACGTCGCGAACCGGCTCGCCGCGGCGCTGTTCCGCGAGGTGTATCACCTCGTCGGCGAAGGCGTCGTGAGCGTTGCCGATGCGGACAAGGCCGTCGCCTGGGGGCCCGGCCTGCGCTGGGGGCTGATGGGTCAGTGCCTGACCTATCACCTCGGTGGCGGCGCGGGCGGAATCGCGCACTTCCTGGAACACCTGTCGGGGCCGATCACGAGCTGGTGGGACGACCTCGGCACGCCCTCGTTCAACCCGGACGTCGATCGCAAGCTGAACGACGAATTGCGCGCGATCCAGGGCGAGCGTTCGATGCAGGAACTGGCGGCCGAACGCGACCGCCTGCTCGTCGAGCTGATCGACGCGCGGCGCCGCAGTTTCCTGCCGTGATCGCGCGTGGGCGGAGCGTTTCGGTCGGGCCGCGATCGGTCAGCCCGCGCTCCGCTACTGCTGCGCGGCCGTTTGCGGTGCGCGCGGCGTCCGGGCAAGCCACGACGGGCTCGCGGCCTGCACGAGTTCGCGGTTGCGTGCGCGCGTCTCGGCGCTCGGCGGGTAGTTGCCGTCGTTCGTCGGCAGTTCGCCGTCGAGATAGGCCTGCTTGAGCTGGGCGATGACTTCCGCGCGTGTCAGGCCCGGTTCGGGCGCAGCGGCATCGGTCTGGGCAAAGGCGGGGGACAGCAGGGCGGCGGCGGCGGTCGCGACGGCGAATCGCAAGACATTCATGGCGTGCTCCGATCAAGGGGACGGGACACCGGATGCGCGCGGCGGCTGCCGTGCGTTCCGATGGGGCCCATTGTCGTGAGCGGGTGCTGCGCGGACGATGACGCGTTCCGGGCAGAACGGTCAGTTGCAGGCGCGGCCGGCCGCGCATGCGTGCGTCGCGCCCGGTGCGCTTACAACTCCGACGCGGCCGTGATCAGCGTGGCTTCGAGCGCGAGCGTCGATCGCGACGCGGCCGCCGGCCGGTCGATCACGTACTCGAGTTCGCCGAGCTCGGGTAGCCCCGCGTCGAGCCGCGCGAGCCCGGCCGGGATCACGTAGCCCGCGAACGCGCTGACGCCGAGCCCCGCGCTCGCGGCGGCGCGCAACACCGCGACGCTGCTGCTGACTACCGCGATCCGGTACGGCCGCCCGACGGCTTCGAGCGATTCGAGCACGCGGCGGCGCGACACGCTCGGCTCCGGATGCATCGCGAGCGGCAGCACGGTCTCGTGGCCGGTGATCCGCGAATCGGGGCCCGTGCACCAGTACAGCGGCTCGCTGCGGATCACGCGGCCGCGCCGGCTGCCCGCGATGCGCTTCGCGAACACGAGATCGTGCCGCCCTTCGTCGAGCGCGTCGAACAGGTCGCCCGACAGCCCGGTCGAGATCGCGAGCTCGACCTCCGGATTGCGCTGCACGAAGCTTGCAAGCGCGGCCGTCAGGTGCGCCGACGCGAAATCCTCCGACATCGCGAGCCGCACCTTGCCCGACAGCGGCGGCCCGCACACCGACGTGACGGCCTCGTCCATCAGTTCGAGGATGCGCACCGCGTAGCGGAACAGCGCGTCGCCGTGCTGCGACAGGTGCACGTTGCGCGTGTCGCGTTCGAACAGCGGCCGGTCGAGCAGCTCCTCGAGGCGGCGGATATGCTGGCTGACGGTCGACTGCGACAGGCTCACGCGCTCGGACGCGGCGGTGAAGCTGCCGGACTGGGCGACGGCGACGAAGCTGCGCAGCAGCTCGGGCGGTAACGGGCGCATTGCTAAATCCACTGAATCGGTTTTGACAACTTCATAAATGGCCGGATATTGCGGCGCTAGTATCGGATCACGCCTCGGTGCGTGCCCGTCACGGCGCGCACCGGATGCGTAGCCCGCGTCGTGCCGGCGGCTGCATCGGTCAGTCTACGGCATCCGGCGTCCGGCCCGAAACCGCATCATCCCATCGACCGCCCGAGAACGCGCCCGCACGACGGGCCGCCGGGCCGCGGCGCACCGCCGCAGGAGACAAGTCCGCGCACGGGATCGGCGTGCGGGGCCGGTTCCTGCATGCGTCCGGCGCCCGTCACGAAGAGACTGGAGACGACTCATGATCATCTACGGAACCGCGCTGCTGGCGTTCTGCCACCTGGCCGGCCTGTTTCTCGGCGACCTGCTCGGCAGCGCGATCGGCGTGAAGACCAACGTCGGCGGCGTCGGCATCGCGATGCTGCTGCTGATCTGCCTGCGCCTGTGGCTGCACCGGCGCGGCTGGCTGCCGAAGGAAACCGAGGCCGGCGTCGGGTTCTGGGGCGCGATGTACATCCCCGTCGTCGTCGCGATGGCCGCGAACCAGAACGTCGTCGCCGCGCTGAAGGGCGGCCCCGTCGCGCTGCTGGCCGCCGTCGGCGCGGTCGCGATCTGCGCATGCTGCATCGCGGTACTCGTGCGCACCGGGCGCGACGACACGGCCTTCGCGGCCGTGCCGCAATTCGAAGAACAGTGACGGAGGCCGCCATGCTGCAGATGCTCGAAAAAGTCGTCGCCCACAACGGGCTCGTCGCGTCGTTCGCGCTGGTCGGCCTGATCATGTGGCTGTCGTCGATCGCGTCGCGCAAGCTCACGTTCGGCCGTGTGCACGGCTCCGCGATCGCGATCGTCATCGGCCTCGTGCTCGCCTATGTCGGCGGCGCATTCACCGGTGGCGAGAAGGGGCTGGCCGACGTCAAGCTGTTCGCCGGCATCGGCCTGATGGGCGGCGCGATGCTGCGCGATTTCGCGATCGTCGCGACCGCGTTCGAAGTGCAGCCGACCGAGGCACGCAAGGCCGGGCTCGTCGGCGTCGTGTCGCTGCTGCTCGGCACCGTGCTGCCGTTCATCGTCGGTGCGTGCATCGCGCGCGCGTTCGGCTACACCGACGCGGTCAGCATGACGACCATCGGCGCGGGCGCCGTCACCTACATCGTCGGCCCCGTCACGGGCGCGGCGATCGGCGCGAGCTCCGACGTGATCGCGCTCAGCATCGCGACGGGGCTCGTGAAGGCGATCATCGTGATGGTCGGCACGCCGGTCGCGGCCAACTTCATGGGCCTGAAGACGCCGCGTTCCGCGATGATCTTCGGTGGCCTGGCCGGCACCGTCAGCGGCGTGAGCGCGGGGCTCGCCGCGACCGACCGCCGGCTCGTCCCGTACGGCGCGCTGGTCGCGACGTTCCATACGGGCGTCGGCTGCCTGCTCGGGCCGTCGGTGCTGTTCTTCACGACGCGCGCGCTGGTCGGCGCGTAGCGCGCTGCGATGCGGCCCAAGCGCGCGGGCCGCATCCATCGCGGCGTCCTCTGAGTCGCATTCGTCAACATCATCAATCGGCGGCGGCGCCCGGCTTAGAATGCCGCTGAACCATCGAAGCGGGAGAACTGTTCATGACGGGATGGAATCACGCGCGGCAGGCGCGCGATGCACGCCTCGCGGCCGGTGCGCGTTTCGCGCAGGGCAAGCGGGTCGATGCGCGCGACGCCGTCGCGTTGCTCGAAGCGGTGCTGCGGCCCGGCGACCGCGTGTGCCTCGAAGGCGACAACCAGAAGCAGGCCGACCTGCTCGCGACGGCGCTCGCCGACGTCGACAGCGCGAAGATTCACGACCTGCACATGGTGCAGTCGGGCGTCGTGCTGCCCGAGCATCTCGACGTGTTCGAGCGCGGCATCGCGAAGCGCCTCGACTTCGCGTATTCGGGCCCGCAGTCGCAGCGCATCGCGAAGCTGCTGTTCGGCGGCAAGATCGCGCTCGGCGCGGTGCACACCTATCTCGAGCTGTTCGCGCGCTACTTCATCGATCTCACGCCGCAGGTCGCGCTGATCGCCGCGGTCAGCGCCGACGCCGACGGCAACCTGTACACCGGCCCGAACACCGAAGACACGCCGACCGTCGTCGAGGCCACCGCGTTCAAGGACGGCATCGTGATCGCGCAGGTCGACCGCATCGTCGACAAGGTGCCGCGCGTCGACATTCCCGGCGACCGAGTGCACTTCGTCGTCGACGCGGGCCGGCCGTTCTACGTCGAGCCGCTGTTCACGCGCGACCCGGCCGCGATCACCGAAACGCAGATCCTCACCGCGATGCTCGCGATCAAGGGCATCTACGAACCTTACGGCATCAAGCGCCTGAACCACGGGATCGGCTTCAACACGGCCGCGATCGAACTGCTGCTGCCGACCTACGGCGAGAAGCTCGGGCTGAAGGGCAAGGTCTGCTCGCACTGGGCGCTCAATCCGCACCCGACGCTGATTCCCGCGATCGAATCGGGCTGGGTCGAGCAGATCCACTGCTTCGGCTCGGAAGTCGGGATGGACGACTACATCCGCGCGCGTTCCGACATATGGTTCACGGGCTCCGACGGGTCGCTGCGCTCGAATCGCGCGTTCTGCCAGACGGCCGGCCTCTACGCGTGCGACATGTTCATCGGCTCGACGCTGCAGATCGACCTGTCCGGCCATTCGTCGACGGTCACCGCCGAGCGCATCGCCGGTTTCGGCGGCGCGCCGAACATGGGCAGCGACGCGCGCGGCCGGCGTCACCCGAGCGAGCCGTGGCTGAAGGCCGGCGCGGAAGCCGATCCCGATACGCCGGCGGCACTCAGGCGCGGCCGCAAGCTCGTCGTGCAGATCGGCGAGACGTTCGGCGACAAGAACGTGCCGATGTTCGTCGAGAAACTCGACGCGCTGAAGCTCGCCGACAAGCTGCAGCTCGACCTCGCACCGATCATGGTCTACGGCGACGACGTCACGCACATCGTCACCGAGGAAGGGATCGCGAACCTGCTGATGTGCCGCGACAAGGACGAACGCGAGCACGCGATCCGCGGCGTCGCCGGTTATACGGAGATCGGCCGCGGCCGCGACCGGAAGATGGTCGAGCGGTTGCGCGAGCGCGGCGTGATCCGCCGTCCGGAGGATCTCGGCATCGATCCGCTCGACGCCGATCGCCGCTGGCTCGCCGCGCGCTCGATCAAGGATCTCGTGCACTGGTCGGGCGGGCTTTATGCGCCGCCGGCCCGGTTCCGCAACTGGTGAGGAAGAGGGCATGGAACAGTTGAACTATCGCTTCACCGCGCGCGAGCGCGCGAAGGGCGAGCTGGCCGCGGCGCTCGTCGGCGTGGTGGCATCCGGCAATCTCGAGGTGCTCGTCGAGCGCGTGCTGCCGGGCAACGAATGCGAGATCGACATCCGCACCGCGGCGGTCGGTTTCGGCGCGGTGTGGCAGGCCGTCGTCACGGATTTCGTCGAGCGGCGCACGCCGGGCGGCCTGAAGCTGTCGATCAACGACGGCGGCGCGCGGCCCGACATGGTGTCGCTGCGGCTCGCGCAGGCCGTGCGCGCGATCGAAGGGGACGCATGATGAACGACATTCATCACACCCATGACGCCCCCGCGTTCGTCGCGAACGCGGCGAGCTGGTACGAAGCATCCGCGCGGCAGCGCGTCGACGGGCTGCTCGACGCGGGCAGCTTCGACGAATTCCTCGGGCCGGCCGAACGCGTGACGAGCCCGCACTTGCCGCTGTTCGACCTGCCGCAGCAGTTCGACGACGGGATGGTGGTCGGCCACGGCCGGCTCGACGGGCATCCGGTGTTCGTCGCCGCGCAGGAAGGCCGCTTCATGGGCGGGGCGTTCGGCGAAGTGCACGGCGCGAAGCTCACCGGGCTGCTGCGCGCCGCGCGCGAAGTCGGCAAGCCGGTGCTGATCCTGTTCGATACGGGGGGCGTGCGGCTGCAGGAGGCGAATGCGGGCGAACTCGCGATCGCCGAGATCATGCGCGCGCTCGTCGAAGCGCGTGCGGCCGGCGTGCCG